>NZ_JAWOAR010000067.1:0-14433 GCF_046498435.1 Longimonas sp.
GGTGAGCGGCGTGTGTACCGTATCGGCCTCGCTAAGCGGCGTATTTTCAAAGTAATACTCAAACCGGTTCCACTGGTACGCGTCGATGTACCACGACTCATGGTCGCCCGTCATACGAAACTCGGTCAGCTCATCCGCAATGCGAAACTGCTCCAGGTCCTCCTGCTCGGGGAATTCGTAGCGGAAGCCCACGCCATCGTCGTAGACGCGAAACGTGACCACCAGGTCGCGCCCCGGCGCCTCCTGCTCAGTCAGCGTGATGCGCAGTTCGTTGTAGTGATTGCGGATGAACTGCTTCTCGCCCCACACCTGCTCCCACGTATTGTCGAACGACGACGTATCGACCGCGGTGATCGCGAACGGGCCGTCGAGGTCGGGCGCATCTTCGAGCGCAAAGCCGAGCGGCGAAGGTTCCACTACCGGCTCGCCCAGCCGCGCAATGTGGTACATGGGCACGCCGCCGTCGATCTCCACTTGCACCGTGTTAATGGTACTGGGGGATGCGACCGCCGGACGCTCCGAAGCAGGAGCATCGTCAGCAGACTGGGCCGCAGCAGGCATGGCGCACAGTAGTATCGTAGAGGCGAACAGCAGGGCGCTCAGTAGCGGGCGAGGCAGCATAGATAACAGTTCGATGGCAAACAGAAGCGAGCAATCTGCCCAGTGGCAGACCACCCTCCGAAATGCAACGCACGCGGAAGGGGTTTCAAACGGAGCGGAGGAATGAGCTTTTCGGCAGCAGTCCGGTAGGCGAGAAATGGGGCGCCGCGTTGGCTTTAGCCCGGCAAGTCAGGCAGCTATAGCCCGAACCGATAGGTGAGCTCAACAAAGCCCAAAATGTCGGGGGTGGGACGTATGGTTTGGCTGGGGGAGACGAACGTCAGTGTAGACGAGGTAGGCAGCCGCACGCCAATCCGGAATGTGTCATGGATCAGCAGACCACCAACAAGCGCGCCGGTCACACCCGTTTCTCCCGCATCAACGGTATATCCGTCAGGCGGATTCTCTGAAAATGACGGGGCCAGCGTGAGCAATGGTCCTCCCCCTGCAAATACGCGCAGCAGATCCTGCTGAATGTACGGCAACGAATACATACCAGTACCCTCTACCGAAACAAGGTGCGATTGAAATGTAAAGGGCGCTTGCGCAGTCCCCGACACTTGTCCCGACACGCGGTTATACCCGATGCGCAGATCCAATCCGTATTGGTCGTATCGCCCCATACGCCGGTCGACGCCCAGGTGCACCGACGGATGCGCGGCGGTCACATACTTCAGCACATTATTGGTTGGATTCTGACGGAGCGCGCCGCGGTATCCATACGCTGCGATACCAATGCCGCCATATACCCCGTCCAGAAAAAACGAGCGCTCGCCTCCTAAAGAAGCACGCTCCTCCCCCGGCGAATCGCTGACCTGTGCGTATCCCGGATGTGCAGCGAATAGCATAAGCCCTCCAAGAAAAAAAACCACGATGCGCCTCTTCATGGGACTGTCGTTGTTACGAAAGCGGTTTTCCTCGGTCTGTGCCCGCCCCTCTTTTTGAGGGACAGGTTCCACTGCGAGCCTGCCATGCCGTATCCAACCCGCATAGCCGAACTCGTGCGACAACGGATTGGGCTATGGGTTCAGAAGGCGTACAACCTCCCCAGCATCCTGGCATCCCGGACAATCCGACTCCTGTTGAGAGCAGAACCGGGATCTACTCGTTTCTCGATCACTCAATCACTTCAGGGATAACGACTACCCATCATCGTTGAGAAAGCGCTACGTAGCGGTAAGGCGCACGTCGTAATCCTGGATGCGCGTGGCCATTGCGGCAAGCGATGTGTTGCGGAACAGCGTCGCCAGCTGTCTGCGCTAATCGGCCCATTGATCATGGAGCGGGCACGGGGCTCCTTCGCCACAACCGGGCAGGCCAAATACGCACTCTGTAAACAGCGCCTCGCCGTCAATCGACACTACGATTTCGTAGAGACTGATGGCCTCGGGGTCGCAGGTGAGGGCGACGCCGCCACTGGGCCCCCGGTGCGAGGTGAGGAGACCGGCTTTGTTGAGCTGCTGGAAGATCTTGGTGAGATACGGAAACGAGATATCCAGTGCGTCGCTAATCGAGCCAATCGATACGTACCCGTCCTCATCAAGCGAGGCCAAATACAACGAGGCACGCAATCCGTATTCGCAACTCTTGGAAAGCAGCATGCAGCATAGACAACTGTATAGAGGACAACCAGGAACGAAAGAACGAAGCGAGACCCGGACTACGTTCCCAGAGCGCGCTTACTTGCAGAGCGCGCTTACTTGGTGCTGTAAGTCTCTTGCGGGAAGCCCAGCGGGCGCGATGCGTCCATCGGTGTAGATATCAATGTTGTCGGTGTAGCGTACAGAGGCCGGCAACAGCAGTAGGGACACGGTGCGCCGTGTCCCTACGGGCTGAATGAGGTCCTTCAGAACGCACTACCAGCAGATACCGAAGTACGAGACGTCACCTAAACGTCATGTGTTGGGCGGCGCTGCATGGCAGTGATCGTTCGCTACTGTACGGTGCTAAACACACCGCCCCGGATCATCCACCCAAATGAGGAGCCCGGGCGGCGCGGGAACTCGCCAGGTGTAGCGGCAAAGCGCCCTTCGATGGTCATTGCAGGCTCCAGCGGCTGCACCGTATGCGGCGGCGGTTCGGGCAGATCGCGGGGCGCGCCCGAGGTGGGCATATTGGCGCGTAGCGAGTCCTGGAATGCCTCGAGATCTTCAACCGATACGCTGATTTCCACCCCCGCTTCCAGCGCAAACGACCCAACAATGCCGTCATCGCTGGCCTGCTCCACGGTAAGCGACCCATCGCGCAGCATGTACGAACGCAGCGAATCATCAGCCACGCGCGTGTAATTCGTCATGAGCCGATCGCCAAAGAACAGCCCCGGACGGCGGCAGTCCGACGGATCCTCGCACGGCAGGTCGAAGCCGAGGTCGTACGAGCCTTCACCAAGCGGCTCCTCGCCAATGTGGGTAAACGAAAGCGAGTGAGACGCGCCGGTGTCATCCTCCCCAAATAGTTGGACGGCGGTCAGGGTGTAGCCCGAATCGCCAATCGGGAGGAAGAACGCGGCCTCGTCGGAGAAGGCGTCGTTGCCACCAAGCGCAGCGTTGCCCGCAATCGTTGTGTTCAGCGGCGCACCGATCTCCATCTCAGCGTAGGGATCGGGCATCTCCTCGCCGGACTCGACCGAGTCGCAGCCCGTGATGGCAAGTGCCGCCATCAATAAAACGAGAGCACAGCGTGTTGTGGTAAGATATCGCATGGCAAGTTACTGGCTGGTTGTCTGTCGAGATATGTATATGTTCACCTGTCATAGCTCAGACGGATCTACGACAGATAAGTCAGAAGTCTTTACGTTCATTGCATACTTTAGGACACATCCATTTGTTTTGCAAGAAGGCATTGCTCGCACTTTCCCATTCACACACCATCGTAACACCTGCTGCAACGTCGCGCCTTTTATTCCACTGTTCCTCGGCTGTAGTAGATACCTTCTGGATCACGGTCAATCATACGAAGAGACGCATGAACATCTCCGGTTTCGTCTGTGGCTAATCCGATATGTTGTGATGCCCCATCGGTGTCGAGCAAGTTTTCAGTGGAAGTCCATGTTTCACCACTTCCACGGAGATAGAAAGCGGGGAAGGAGGTGGTGCTGAATCCACTTTTCTGGAAGACGAGATTTGCGGCACCAGTTCCATCAATGGCAACAGAGGAAAAGGTAAGAAACCCATCGATGGAAAAAGAGGGGGTAAGATTTTTAGCCTCCGTCCATTCCGTACCGCCGTTCGGCGAACAGCTCCCGAATATCGCATCAGCACTCAAGTCTCCGTTCAGGCTCTTAGCCCAGACAATGTACAATTGGTCGTTGGTGCCGTAGCGGATAAAAGGGGTTTGTGCAGGCTCGCTGTATCCTGAACGGTCTACCAGCACGCCCTCCGACCATGTTTGCCCGTTATCTTCAGAATGTGTCACAAACACGCTATTCCGATCTCGCTCTTCTCGGGTTGTATCAGGGGCCAGGTAGGTGACAGAAAGAACCCCTGTTTCGCTAAACGCGATATCAGGATCAAATCCGCCTCCCTGTCCTCCAATTGGTGTTTTACCACCCGTCCACCCCGATGTATTCCGAACAAAGTGCCGGATTTGAGGAGGCGTTTCTTCATTTTCCTGGGAGGTTAGCACGATATGAGGGTGTCCCTCATCATCAAAAGCAAAACTGCGTGGTGCAGCAAAGAAGTCATCGCTGCGCGAAGCGAACACTTCTTCGGCAGGCTGCCAGGTCTGGCCGCCATCGGTGCTCTGGGTGTAGTACACAGCATCTGGTACAACGTCGGGGCGCGGAGTGGCATCCTGCAGTCGTTCTCCCCACATGAGATGAAGCGTACCATCGGGTCCTGCTGCAAGCGTGGGATTCATGGAAGGCGTATCGCTCTGTGACAGGTTAACCGGCTCTGTCCATCCTGACGCCGTACGTCGTACGACATACACGTCTTGTATTGTCACGAACGTTCCAGTCGTATCTACCTGATGAAATGCGATGACCGGTTCGCCATCGTGGATGGCTACATCAGCATGAGTGGCAATACCGTCCACATCGACAGGCACCTGCTCCGGGGTTTCCCACGTCACGGACGAGGATAGCGCGTCGCCCTCACAAGCAACCGGGTCAGGCTCCGGGGGCTCCGTGGTCGTATCACATCCGATGAGTAAAACCACCAGTGCCAGCTTTATCGCTACGCGCCCAACCAGATATGAAATAGATTGCGGAGTCATGGCGTTCAGTTGTTATATAAATGTATGCAAGAAAATGACAAACAAATGGCCGAGGACTTGGCGAGAGAATGCCATGTCCCCGGCTAACTTGCACCGCTAAAACGACCACGTGTATTCCCAAGCGCCAGACCAGTCTTGAATTCTTACGTACCCATTTGGGTAATCCGTGCTCTCGTCGTATACGAGATGGTTCCCTCTCTGACTATACCACGTATTTGTTTGGTAATTGAGAGTAGCAGAAACTCCTGCAAAGCGGCCGTCGAAACTGTAATCGTAGCCTATGTATGCAGGGAAAAAGTCAACATAGGACGATCCAATTACGTCCAAGTAAGAGACATTTTTGGTGGTTCTGGTATTGGACCCCATCCATACGCGTGAAAGAAAAGAGTTAGGAGTTACGCACTTGACCCGAGGGGCGTCATTTCCTGCCTGTGGACGGGGCGGAGCCCCTAAACGACGGCGTCACGAGGCAGAGCCTCGCGACGAGATGACATTCGTGAGTTGCAACTGCGTAAGTCCTGCTATGATTAATCTCACAGCGCAGCGTCTACTTCGCGGCCAGAATCTCCACTTTTTCGACTTGCGGCGGCTCGGTGAGGAGTTCGTCGGCGCGGGCAAAGAGCGCTTCCGCAATCTCACCATCGAGATGCGCCTGACGGCCGTCTTCGCCCGCAAACGTATCAAAGATGCCGAACGTCGATTCGTCAATTTGAAGCGCGTACCAGGCGATGGTTTTCTCTTCGGCCTCTGCTGCAGAAAGCGCGCCCTCTAAGAACGGGTTGTGCTATAGGTTCAGAAGTCGCACAGCCCCCCAACGCCCGTCATCCAGATCCTGAATCGAGTTCAGGACAGGCAAGGCGCCCCTGGCGCCGCTGATCCGGAGCCGAGCGAAGCGACGCACGAAGTAATCCATTCGCCGGTTGAGGGCGCATTCACTCCGCTAACGTATCCCTCCATTGGGGCATGGATCCCAGATCGTCGCTCCGCTCCGTCTGGGATGACGGTGTGGGGGCATAAACAAGCATTTTTGTATGTTCAACAGCGATCAGATGTATAGCACAACGCGTCCTGAGAGAGGTGCTACTACCCCAACCATTGACCTGTGGCAGAGCACTACGGATCGTTCGTAGTCCCCATCTGTATGCATAAATGATTAACACTTCTGTACTTCTCAACGCACGTTGTTTTTGCATACGCGCCTGGGAAACGTTGCCATGCTCGTTGTCTCTTACACTGAGACGGTAGGTTCTTGTGGATGCGTATCTTCTTCCCATCGTCGCTGGCATCTTCATACTGGGTATCCTTGCTCAGTTCCTGGCCCGGCGGCTCCAGATTCCGAGCGTCTTATTTCTAATTTTTATTGGCGTTGCACTCGGTGGGGAAGGGCTGGGCCTCGTCACGTACGATCTCTTCGGTAAGGGGCTATCCGTTATTGTTGGCCTCAGCGTGGCCCTTATTGTATTCGATGGGGCATTCCAGCTACGAAGGGAACGCCTTCGGGAAGCGCCTACTGTTACGCTCCGGCTGGTTACACTCGGCGCAGTAGTTACGCTGGCGGGTACTGCCGCAGCAGTCTACTTGCTTCTTGACGTGCCATTGTCGATAGCCTTACTGGTTGGCGCTCTGCTGGTAGCGACCGGACCCACGGTTATCACGCCTATTCTGGAGGTGGTGCGCGTGCGAGAGCACGTGGCCTCTGTTTTGGAGGCAGAAGGTATCATTAACGATGTCACGGCGGCCATCGCATCGATTGTCATTTATGAGACGATGGTCATAAGCGACGCAGGTACAGCAGCGAGCCTGGTGGCCTTTGCCGAGCGGCTGGGGTTCGGGCTCCTGGCAGGGGGAATCACGGCAGGAGTCGTGTACTTCGTGCTCACACGCGACCTGATCCCGGGTGATGCACCGCAGGTCGCGCGCTTCTTCTTTCTGAGCGGGGCCATTGGTGCGTTTGCACTGGCAGAGGCAGTGGCTGCAGAGGCAGGTATTGCCGCTGCCGCGTCGGCGGGTATCCTGCTTGGCAACCTGGAGCTCCCCCACGAAGAGACCATGGAGACGTTTGGGCGTGACCTTACGCTCATTATGCTCTCTTTTATATTCATTGCGTTGGCAGCTCTCATCGACATCGACGCGATGCTCGCGCTCGGCGTGTGGGGCATTGCATTGGTGCTTGTCGTGGTGCTCGTCATTCGCCCTGTCGTGATTGCTGGCGCCACGGCGGGGGTGGAGCGATTTACCATACCTGAACGAATCTTTCTTGGACTGGTCGGCCCGCGCGGGATCGTGCCAGCAAGCGTAGCCACGCTCTTTGCTATCGAACTGGCAGCTGAGGGCGACGCCGCCATGGCCGATGTTCTTACCGGTGCGGTCTTCCTCGTTATCTTCTTTACTGTCGTGCTTGAGGCCGGTCTTGCACGACAAATTGCACAAGCTCTTTCGGTTTCCCCTATGAAAACACTCCTCATCGGCGGCGGTCATATATCGCGCGCTCTGGCTGAACGTCTCGAAAAGCGAGGCGAATACGTCATCATCGTAGAAGCAAACGAACAGGCTGCAAGCCAGCTGCGCGAGGATGGGTTCACCGTGCTGGTCGGCGATGGGACCGAGCCCGATTTGCTGAGGAAAGCCGGAATTGAAGGGGCCAAGCAGGTCATTGCAGTGACTGAAAACGACAACGACAACCTGCTCATCTGCCAGCTTGCACGGTCCAAGTTTGGCATCGAGGACGTGTTCGCACGCGTGAATGAGTCGAGTAACATGGAGGCATTCGACACGCTGGACGTGACAGCCATTGACGTAGCGATGGCTGCCGCTTTTGTAATTGATAACGAGATCGAGCGGCCTGCGATCACGCACTGGATGAACGTGCTGGGAGAGGGGCACGATATACAAGAGGTCAAGATTACCGCTGATGACCTTGTAGGGCGGTCAATCCGTGAGCTTAACAAGCAGATTCCGGGCGGCTGTATCGTCGTTGTAATTGCACGCGACGACACAACCTTTGTCCCTTCTGCCGACGATACGCTCAAGGTGGGCGACCGTCTCACATTTGCAGGAGACGAGCAGGCCGTTCAGGATGCGGTAAAACGGTTTCACCCACATGATTGAGTAGCAAGCGTACCAGCTGGGTCAGGTTACCTCTGCGACCCGTATATGCAAATCGGTGTAACTGTGTACAAAGCCGTATCCCGTTAGAAACAACCGGTGGGCAGGCAAAGTACGCGCTATCCACTGGGACAACAACCTGCCGCGCCATTGTGGCGCGATGCCTGGGGTGGCTGCGGAGCCGCCCTTTTTTGTTGTACCACCCTGCCTGCATCGCTCACGACTTGGATGCGATACCGAGTACCTACGAACCAACCGCTCGCACATGACCAACGACGAGTCTGCACCGGTAACACTCGACGAAAAAATCCGTGCTGTGGTGGGTTCGGTGCTCCGCCCGACCGAGTACTTCTTGGTGGATTTGAACATTCGTGGGCATCGCGGTACGCGCGTCGTCGAACTCTTTGTGGATGGCGATGACGGCATTGGGCATGACGACCTGGCCGCGATCAGCCGCGATGTGGGATTCGAACTTGACGTAGACGACGTGGTGCCTGGGTCATACACCCTCGATGTGTCATCCCCCGGCATCAAACGTCCACTTACGGCGCCCCGTCAGTACCAGAAGAACGTTGGACGCGAGCTCCGCATTAAGTATGATGATCCTGATGATGGATCCACCCAGTACGAAGTTGTGACGCTGGCAGCGGCCGATGATGAAACCGTAACGATTGAACTGCCGTCGGGTGCTACGCAAACGCTGCCCTACACCGCGATTGAACGGGCCAAGATTGAACTGCCCTGGTAGTCGCCTCTCCTTCATGCAAGCCCCAAATACACCATGCGAAGCGCCGATCTCGTTTCTTCATTTGGAGAGATTGCTCGCGTCAAAGACATTGACCGGGCAACGCTGCAGATTATTGTCGAAGATGTGATCAGGGCAATGATCCAGAAGCGTTACGGGGCCGATGAAGCCTTTGAGATCATCTTCAATCCGAACCAGGGCGATATTCAGATCCTCCACATTCAGGAAGTGGTTGATGATTGGGATCTGGTCGATCCGGTGACCGAGATTCGGATAAGCGATGCGCAGGCTGTGGATCCCGACGTTGAGGTCGGCGAGGAGGTGGCTAGTGAGATGAACATCGAGGAGTTTGGGCGCCGAGCGGTGATGACGGCCCGCCAGACCTTCCAGCAGCGCATCCGCGACATCGAGAAGGAGCATATTTACAAGGAGTACTCCGAGATGATCGGGGAGATCGTCGTCGGAGAGATCCGCCAGATTCGTCGGCACGAAACGTTGCTTGTGCACGACGATAGCGTTGAAATGGTATTGCCCCGCCGCGAGCAGATCCCCGACGACCGCCATCGCAAAGGCGATATGCTGCGCGCTGTCGTGAAAGAGGTGCGCCGCGATTCGGGGAGCGACCCCCAGGTTGTGGTTAGCCGTGCCGATGAGACCTTCATGGAGCGTCTCTTTGAACTGGAGGTGCCCGAAGTGTACGATGGTATTGTCGAAATCAAGAAGATCGCCCGCATACCCGGCGATCGGGCCAAGGTAGCGGTTACCAGTCACGACGAGCGGGTGGACCCGGTGGGGGCCTGCGTGGGCGTGAAAGGCGTGCGCATCCATGCGGTGGTGCGTGAGCTATCTGACGAAAACATCGACGTGATGGAGTGGTCCGACGACCCTCAGACGCTGATCAAGCGCGCCCTGTCGCCAGCCGAGCCGGTAAGCGTTAAGATCAATGAAGAGGCCGAACCGCCTCGCGCCCGTGCCGAAGTCGCCGCCGACGAAGTGAGCCAGGCGATTGGCCGTAAGGGCGTGAACATCAAGCTGGCCGTGAAGCTTACGGGATACGAGATCGACGTCTACCGCGAAATTCCAGCGGATGAAGAGGATATCGAGATTCAAGAGTTTGCCGATGAGTTGGAGCCCGAGGTCATCGAACAACTGAAAGAGATCGGATGTGATACCGGAAAAGCAGTGCTCGAGCTGTCGTCTGGAGCATTGGCCCGCCGTACAGGTATGAACCGCGACACCGCCGATCATGTGATCGATGTGATCCGCACCGAGTTTCAGCGGGGCCCAACCGTACCCGATTTTCTGGCCGAAGGAGCATTCCAGGTGGAAGCCATGGGCGGTTCCGACGAGGACGAGGAACCGGCCGAGACGGAAGAGACCGGCACGCCAGACGAGTCCCAGCCGCGTTCGTCTGAGGCGAGTGTTGAGGTCGATCGTTCGGAATAGGCCAGATCCGGCAAAGCGCTGGATTTCGTCAATCAGGACCACGACTCTTCCGTGTCCGTTGTACTCATGCTTTTATCGTCATTGCTATGAACAAACCCGCATAGAAAGCTTCCCATGCATACTGCCTAATCGTTCTGCGTTCGGCCCCATTCGATGGGGCATTGAGTAACTTAACACCACTTTATGGCAACGACTGAAAAAAAAGCATTCAAGAAAAAGCGGCTATTCCGTGTCGCACAGGAGCTCAACATCTCGACCGACCGGGTCGAAGAGTTTCTGAAGGAAGAGGGATACGAGGACGCACTCACGGGATCGGGGCTGACTGCCAAGATCGCCGATGAGGAAGCGTACCTAGTGCTGCGGGAGAAGTATGCCGATGATGCCCAAGCGGCCGAGCGGATCCGAGAGCTGCGTGCGCAAGACGCCAGCGAAACGACCGACCGCGACAAGGTGGCTTCCATCGATGCTTCCGACGATCCCGAGCCAACGCCCGACTCCGACACGTCTTCCGAAGCCGAAGCTATCTCTGACGAGGATGCGGTCGCCGATGCGGACGTTTCCGACGAGCCCTCCGATGAACCCGATGAACCGGAGGTCATTCGTGCCGATCAGCACGCCAAAGGGGGACTCACGGTGGTAAGCGATGAGAGCACAGAGCCGGATGCGGCATCCCCAGACGCTGTTGACGCCGAGGCCGATGCTCAAGAATCCGAGGCCCAGGAAACCGCTGATGCCGAATCCGATGCCGAGGAAGCAGCTACAACAGCTTCCAACGCGGATGATACGCCCTCTGAGGCGACTCCTGTTGCTGATGCCGAAGCGGAGGATGAGCCCACGGAGACGCCCGTTGCTGCAGAAGACGAGACCAGTCCTTCTGCCGAAGCTACGGATGAGCCCGACACTTCAGAGGAGGAAGCGGCACAGCCTGCTGCCGAGGCGGAGGCTACGCCTGCAGTAGATGACGCATCGTCGGCTCCTGAAACCGAGCCCGATGCTGCGGAGGCGGAGGCCACAGGCCCCGAAAGTACAGACACCAAGGCTAAAGAGGAAGCTTCCCCGCAAGATGCAGTCCAGAAGGACGAGGCATCGAGCGATGACGAAATGTTAACTGCCGAAGGTTCCGAAGAAGCGGATACCGAAACGGTAGCGGCAGATGCTGACGTCCGCGACCCTGAAGCCTCTGAAGAATCTGAGGAAACCGAGGCTGAAGCAAAAGCAGACACCGACGACACCGACGACACAGCAGAAGCTACAGCAGAAGCCCCTGACGCCGATACAGAAGAGGCAGAGGGAGAACAGAAAGAGGCTGAAGCGAAAGACGGTACGTTAAAAGCAAATCGTTACCGCCTCTCGGGTACGCAAGTGGTCGGGAAGGTTGATCTCTCGAAGATGCGTCGCCGCAAGCGCAAGCGTAAGCGCAAGAAAAAAGAGAAGCAAGAAAAGAAGAAGAAACAGCGGCAAAAGAAGAAGCAGAAGCAAAAGCAAAAGAAGAAGCAGAAGCAAAAGCGCAAGAAGAGCCGCAAGCCGAAGGAAGAGGACGTCGAGAAGACGATCCAAGAAACGCTGCAAGAGCTCGAACAAGGCGCAAGCCGCGCGCGTCAGCGTCGCCGCCGTCGCCGCCGTCAGCGCCACGAAGAAGAGCGGAAGCGCGAACGTGAGCGCAGAGCCGAGCAAGAAAGCGTGCTGCGCGTCACCGAGTTCGTTTCGACTGGCGAGTTGGCCAACCTCATGGGCGAGCCTGTGAAAGAAGTCATCGCCTCGCTCTTTGACGCCGGCATGATGGTGTCGATCAACCAGCGCCTCGACCGCGACACGATTGAGTTCATCGCGGCGGAGTACGACATGGAGGTCGAGTTCATCGACGAGTTTAGCACCGATGCCATTGAGGTGCGCGAGGACGACCCGGATGACCTGGAGCCGCGTGCCCCGGTTGTGACGGTGATGGGACACGTCGATCACGGAAAGACGTCGCTGCTTGACTACATTCGCAGCGCGAATGTCGTTGCAGGCGAGGAAGGCGGCATTACGCAGCACATTGGTGCACACCAGGTTGATCTGGCCGATCAGGATGGATCCATCACCTTCCTTGACACGCCAGGCCACGAGGCGTTTACAGCCATGCGTGCGCGCGGCGCAAAAGCAACTGATATCGTGATTCTGGTGGTGGCCGCCGACGATTCGGTGATGCCGCAGACCATTGAGGCGATTAACCACTCGCAAGCGGCAGATGTGCCCCTTGTGGTTGCGATCAACAAGATGGATAAGCCGGAAGCCGATGCGCAGCGTGTGAAAGCCGAACTGGCCGAACACAACGTACTCGTTGAGGAATATGGCGGGAACGTGCAGTCTGCCGAGGTATCCGCCGAAACCGGGCAGGGCATCGACGACCTGCTGGAGAAGGTGCTCTTGCAGTCTGAATTGCTCGAACTGAAAGCCAACCCCGAACGCGAAGCCGATGGGGTCATCATCGAAAGCCGCCTGGAGAAGGGGCGCGGCAACGTAGTTACGGTGCTCGTGCAGAACGGGACGCTCGAAGTGGGCGACCCATTTGTGGCGGGCATGTACAGCGGACGCGTCCGGGCTATGTTCGACGAGCGCGACAATCGCATCGAAGAGGTCGGGCCCTCACAGCCTGCGCTAATTCTGGGCTGCAACGGTTCGCCCGAAGTGGGCGATCAGTTCGTGGTGCTCGACGACGAGAGCGAAGCCCGCGAGATTGCACAGAACCGCCAGCGTATCCACCGCGAGCAGGAGCTACGCCGTAAGAGTCAGCTCTCGCTCGACGAGATCGGTCGTCGCCTCTCCACGGGTGAATACAACGAGCTTAACCTTATCGTGAAGGCGGATGTGGGCGGCTCGGTCGAAGCCCTGGCCGATGCGCTCCTGAAGCTCCGTACCGACGAGGTGGCCGTGCGTATCATCCATAGCGGTGTGGGCGCCATCAACGAAAGCGATGTGATGCTGGCGCGTGCCTCCGAAGCCGTCATCATCGGCTTCCAGGTGCGCCCGACCTCGGGGGCCCGTGACGCTGCTAAGCGCGAAGAGGTAGATATCCGCACGTACTCGATCATTTACGATGCGATTGAGGATGTGCACGATGCCCTTGAAGGCATGCTGAGCCCAGAGAAGCGCGAAGAAGTGAAGGGCCGCGCCGACGTCCGCGAGATCTTCAAGGTGCCGGGTGTAGGCACTGTAGCAGGCTCGTACGTGACCGACGGTACCATCAGCCGCGATCATCGCGTTCGTGTACTCCGCGAAGGAGTCGTTGTGTACGACGGGCAGCTCTCTTCGCTCAAACGATTCCAGGACGACGTAAAAGAAGTGAAGACCGGATACGAGTGCGGAATCGCCATCGAGAACTTCGACGACATTAAGGTTGGCGATGAGTTCGAAAGCTACGTCGTTGTAGAAGAGCGGCGCACGCTTGAAGTCTAACGCCTGTACTCGCACATGCACACCACGTAACCAGGCGCTCGGTCTGGCGGGACACGTCCGCCGGTCGAGCGTCGGCTGCGTTGCTCACCGTCTTTGTTTTGTTGTCTCGTTTTCTTCCTATGAGTATCCGAACCGAACGTGTTGCTACGCTCATTCAACGCGAGGTAGCACAGATTCTCCAGCAAGACTATGCTGAACGCCTGACGCCAATGGTGACGATCACCGACGCGCGCGTCACGAAGGATCTCTCCATTGCGTATGTTTACGCAAGTGTGATGGGCGAGACCGAGGCCGAACGCAAGGCCACGTTTAAGCAGTTAGAAGCCCTTAGTGATGAAGTCCGGTCCAGCCTGGCCAGCCGGATTCGCCATCAGATGCGTACGATTCCGGAGGTGCGCTTCTTTTTGGATGAATCGCTCCAACGCGCCAAGCGCATGGAGACCCTGTTCGATCGCATCCGCGCTGAACGCGAACGGCGGCTCTCCGATTCTGAAACATCTGACGCGGCCCAGTAGGTGTTCTGGTAGATACGCGCCTGATTCGCATCCCCAAAACTTGTACCCTGCATTGCCTTCATGGTCACAGCTGCATCGCAGCGCCCCATTCCGCCTGGCATCGTGGTGCGTGCACCCAACTGCCCCGATCCGGTGCAGGCGGCGCTGCTCATTGACAAACCCAGGGGGCCTACCTCGCATGACGTAGTGCACCGCGTACGGCGTCATTTTGGGGGATGTAAAACGGGGCATGCAGGCACGCTCGATCCGCTGGCTACGGGGCTCCTCGTTCTGCTGCTGGGCAAAGCTACGAAACTGCAAGATGCGTTCATGCATCTGGGAAAAACCTATCGCGGCACGCTGCGCCTGGGGGCTACGACTCCCACGTACGAC
>NZ_JAWOAR010000089.1:0-11456 GCF_046498435.1 Longimonas sp.
TTCGTACGGTGCTACTGCTCTGTCAACCCTCATTTTGATGGCTGCTCTGCAATCACCCTCCCACGAAGCCTGTCATGGTGAGCACGCGACGCACCGACAGCTGTCGGGTATGTGTTTAGCGGGCCTCAATGATCGCCCGGGATATCCGCACCCCAGGAGTACTCGGTCGCGGTGCTCCCAGCGCTCCGCTCCTGATCCCGGGCTAAGGGAATTCCATAGCCGGGGACCGCTTGCGTCCCCGGCGCCCTATGAGCCGAATGCTATCGGAACTGCACGCGTCCCGGGCTACAAGTCGCTAAACACGTACGCTGTCGGTGCGGAGCACGCCGAACCATCTCGTCGACGCTCAGCGGGGCGATAGGCGATTGAACGGCCCTGCCAACCTTGGGGAAGATCTTTATTCACTGCGTTCCTCAGTCGCTTCGCTCGTGTCAGGACTCCTACCGACGGCTGTCGGTATCCGCTCAAGATGACAGCATGTAAACGGGGCATGTTGTAACCCACACATTGACTGTTGACACTATGCTACGTTTCACAGAAGTGTGTGCTCTATATGATTGTACGGAATCCCTCCCCCTAAATCCCCCTCCTCTGAGGGGGACTTGAGGAACGCGTTCCACGGTTTCTTCCTCCTCGGGGAGGACGGGTAGGATGGAGGGGAATCCACCCGGCAATCCCCAAAACCATTGTTGAGATCACTTACTGCTGTGTCACACGTCAATCTTGGGGTAGCGACGTACCCCCTATCAGACGCACTTGAGCTTTCCTTGACACCAATGCGACCCCTGTCGGGGGAAAGATCTCCCTCCGAGGTTGGCAGGCCCCTTGCCTCGCCGTATCTGCCGAATGCCAAGGAGCTGGTTCCGACGACAGGGGGCGGGATGACAGGACGCTGGGGAGCGGTGCGCCTTCTGAACCCATAGCACACAACCGCTCTCAAAATCGATCTCCTATTTGCAGCGCCCGACTTGAGGTGTAATGCCGCTACGCGCGCGATGCCCCATCAGGCGTGTCGGTGTCATCGATAAACAGCGCCTGTAGCTCAGGAGTGGGCAGGCGGCACTGATTGCGCGTGCCAAACCAGTCGTATCGGTTGGCGGCAATCCTGCGGTACACGGCATCACGCAGAGGGCGCGGCACAGCCTGAAACACCGACAGAAGCGCCCATGGCATTCCCAACTTCCGAAACACCCGCAACGCGGCCGTAGACTCGCGGTAGAGGCGTCCGTTTTCGACCAGCACTACGCTATCGAGCACCTCCGGGTCGTACCCTTCCGACCGCAGAAACGACCGGGCGGGCTCGCGCTGCAGCGTGCCAAACCGAAAGTACCGGGCCTCGTCGTGGTCAATAATGAAGTTGATGAAGCCATTACATAGGTTGCACACCCCGTCAAAGAGCAGCACCCCACGATTGAAGCTGAGCGGACGAATGCGCGCTGCCCCATTAACTGATGCCGCTGTTGTAGATGCGGTTGTAGATACAGAAGAAGCCATAGAATCCCACCCGGTTTTCTATTCGAAGGATACGAGGTGCTGCACACGCAGCAGTTACCTCTGCGCGTAGAAGGCGTATTGATTTTACGTCATACTATGTGCTATCGTACATACCTATCGTACATACCTTAGGCTGGATGCGAAGATTCCCGATGATTCCCACAGGCTGACAGCCATCTATCGCAGCCATCTATCAAAGCCCATTCGCTGAAACTTAGATTCGGCCACAGGAACAAAGCATAGCGCCGCCCTTTTTTTGATACGCTAATCGACGGTCCGGTAGTTCAGTTGGTTAGAATGCTGCCCTGTCACGGCAGAGGTCGCGGGTTCGAGTCCCGTCCGGACCGCCGCTTTTGTAATCGCCTCAGGCTGCCCGGTGCAGGTTGAGGCGTTTTTACATGCCCCCTGCTGTACTCGCTTTTCTGCATGGATGTCTCCGCGTTTCTTGCCCCGCTCGAATCGCTGTCCCCCTTAGCCCAGGCATTTGTTGCCGGTCTCCTAACGTGGGGCGCCACAGCCATTGGCGCGGCCTTTGTTTTTTCGGCGCGCACCGTAAACCGGCGTTTTTTGGATACAATGCTTGGCTTTGCTGCCGGCGTCATGATTGCCGCCAGCATCTGGTCGCTCATTGAGCCGTCCATTCAGATGGCCGAAGCCCAGGGCATGATTGTATGGCTCCCTGCCGCCGTTGGGGTACTGGCAGGAGGCGGTGTACTCCGCCTGGCTGATGCGATCATTCCACACCTGCACAGCGGTGCTCCGCTAAGCGAGGTCGAGGGCATTAGCACGTCGTGGCAGCGCGTTACGCTGCTGGTAACCGCCATCACGCTGCATAACATCCCCGAAGGCTTAGCCATCGGCGTAGCGTTTGCCGCAGCCGCGGGCGAAGGCGGCCTGGCTGCGGGGGCGACCCTGGCCGGTGCCGTGGCCCTTACCATTGGCATCTGCCTACAAAACCTGCCCGAAGGCATGGCGGTAAGTCTTCCCATTCGAGGCGAAGGCTACTCGCGCCTTCAGAGCTTTGGCTACGGCCAACTCTCGGGGCTGGTATATCCCTTTGCCACCGTTTTGGGCGCTGCAACCACGCTATTCATCCGCCCGCTCTTGCCGTACGCCCTCGGTTTTGCCGCCGGAGCCATGCTCTATGTCGTCATTGAAGAGCTTATTCCCGAGTCGCACCGCCACGGCCATGCCGACCCCGCCACGCTCGGCGCGCTTGTCGGGTTCACCGTTATGATGGTGCTCGACGTAGCACTGGGCTGATACCAACTCTGCATGCTTCGTTGGTGTATGGACGTGTGGACGGGTGGAGGAGTACAACTTCCATCCATCCATCCATTCGTACGTCCATTCGTCCGTCCATACCCACACCAGGTCGAAAGGCCGACTGACGAAGTCCATCCGGTGTTATGCAGAGAAGCGATCTCACAACGGGGCACCCGGATTGGTATGACCCGGTGCTCTTCCCTCTGCTTTGCTTCTATGTTTCCGCCCGATATGCCTACCTCCCGCATCCGCCCCGACGCGCTTTCAGTGGATACCGACGTGCGTACGTATCCGATACGATTTGTGCATCTGGCCGAAGTGCCTGCGCATCTCAACAACCTGGGCTTGCATGGCCCCAGCGTTGTGCTCATTACCGATGAGAACGTAGCCGCTCACTATCGCTCGCCGCTCGTGCATGCCTTTGAAGAGGCAGGGTGGACGCCTCATGTGGTGGTGGTACCGCCCGGCGAAAGCAGCAAGTCGATGGCCCAGTTGGAGCAGCTCTACGACACGCTGCTGCCGCTGGAGCTGGAGCGCTCGACCCCGGTGTGCACACTGGGCGGCGGGGTGGTGGGCGACCTTGGGGGGTTTGCGGCGGCCACGCTGCTGCGCGGGCTCCCGTTGGTGCATCTGCCTACCTCGCTGCTGGCCCAGGTGGATAGCTCCATCGGCGGCAAAACAGGCGTCAACCACGCGGTGGGCAAGAATCTCATTGGCAGCTTCTACCAACCGCATGGCGTGCTGGTTGACCCCGAAACCTTGCACACGCTGCCGGCTCGCGAGTGGATCAACGGCATGGCCGAGGCAATCAAGCATGGGCTTATTGCCGACCCGGCTCTTGTCGATTACACCGAGCAGCATCTGACAGCCATCTTGGGCGATCATGACCTGAGCGCAACCGTGCCTGCTGTGCGTACCGCCATGCACATTAAGGCCCAGATTGTAGCAGAAGACACCCGCGAAGCCGGCAAGCGCGCCTGGCTCAACTTTGGCCATACCTTTGCCCACGCTATTGAGCAGGTAGCCGGATACGGCACGGTAGCCCATGGCGAGGCGGTGGCGCTCGGCATGCGTGCCGCGCTGTACCTGTCGCACCGCCGCGCTCCGCAGGCGCTTGACCACGCCCGCCTCGACGCACTTCTGGCCATGTTGCCCACCCCCGACGTGTCAGCCCTTTCGTTCGATGCACTGTGGACGGCCATGCGACACGACAAAAAGACCCAAGACGGCACCATCCGGTTTGTGCTCCTGCATGCGGTAGGCGACCCCTTTGTGGCAAGCGACTGCTCGCGCGCCTCTGTGCAGCGTGCCTGGGATTTCGTTCAACAATCCACTGCATAGCCGTATCGTGCTGAATCCAAACAACGTGCTCGTCGTGTACACGATGTCTGTGCTGTTTACCCTCGGCCTGTTCTATTCGTGAGCCGCTCGCCTTCGTCCTCCTGGTTTGGCCGCGTAGCTACTGGCATCCTCACGCTTTGCCTGCTGGGGCTGGTGGTTTTCTTTGGACTTACCCGCACCGAGGTCGGGCGCGACGGGCTTCGCCTCCAGCTCGAACGGCAGTTCAACGCTCAGTTTGAGGGAAGCCTGCATATCGAGCGGCTCGATGGTAACCTCATCAACACTCTCCTTGCCCGTACTGTGCAGGTGCGCGATCCGAATGGGCGCGTGGTCGCACAGGCGGATTCGGTGGTCTTGCGTCCCACCTGGCAGACCCTCTTAAATCGCACACTTACGCTGCGCTCGGTGGATGTGCATACGGTGCATGTGCTCGCCGAGCAGACCGAGCACGGCATGCCTTTAACGCAGGCCTTCCAGCGTACGGGTCCGCCAGGCGATGGCGCGCCCCTTAGCTTCTCGATTCCGCACTTCCGCCTGCACAATGCCCACGTCACAACGCGCCACGACGGGCCGCCTCCTGCTGCCATTGCCAACGGCTGGATGCGCGACCTCCTCAACACGACGTTCGAGTTGCCCCGCGCTGAAATGGATGTACAGTGGAGCGAAGCCGAGCGCCACGTTGACGTTGCCCTGCGCCGGCTTGCACACCCGGCCTCGTCGCTGACGGTGGATGCACTGGACGCCCGACTCGAACGCACCGAGGCCGGCTGGGCGCTTCAGCCCGTCACACTCTCCACGCCGGGCTCCTCGATGCAGATATCGGGCCGCTGGAGCGATACGCTGTCTGCCGAGGCCCCGTTTGAGCTTGCCATACAGGCCGACCCGATCGATTTCGAGGAGTGGGGCCGTCTCTTGCCTCGCCTGCCTAACCAGGATCCTGTTACGATCGATGCTCACGTGCAGGGCCCGCTCTCAGACCTAACCGTGGAGACGCTGCAGATCCAACACAACGGAGCCACCTTAAGCGCCGAAGGCACTGCCGTGGGCTTCCCGAACGATATTGACGTGGAGGGTACCCTGCGCGCCGAAAATATGACGCGTGATGTGGCTGCTGCATGGGGAGCCCGTCCGCTGCCTGCTGCGTTGGGCGACGTGCTCCCGCTTTCCGGCGAAGCATACGGGCGCGGCCAGGTGCGCGCAGCGGCACAACCTGAACGGCTCACCGACTGGCGGCCTGGCTCCGCCAGAGGATCCATTGAGGTGGACCTGGCATCGGATGTTGGCCAGGTAGCGGCCAACGCCGATCTGGATTGGGCTGCTGGCGATCCGCTCGCATATGATGGCACGCTTGACACCGAAGAACTCGCGCTGGGTGCGTTTTTGCCCAACACCGTTCCCGAGCCGACCGTCCTCACAGGGCGCGCCACCCTCTCAGGCACGGGCACCGATGCACGCACAGCCACCGCCAACGCCGACATCGAACTCGCTCCGTCGATGGTGGCTGGCGGCCCTCTGCAAGGCGTGCAAAGCCGCCTCACATTGAACGAAGGCACCTTCAGCGGCACCACCACCTTCGTGCAGACAGCCATGCAGCAGCTTACCGCTACGTGGGAACTGAATGCATCAGACACCACCACGCTTGATGCCACGCTCGACGCGTCCGCACTCGACACCAGTCCGTGGATGAATCGCTGGCAGCAGACCGACTTCACCGGTACGCTCACCGCCCAGGCCACGATCGGAGCTGGAACGCTGCAAGCAGGCACGCTCAACCTGACTGTCGACTCGTCGTCGGTCACGCCACACCCGAACGCGGAGATGGAGACCGAAATGGATGCCGAGTCGCGTTCGCTTCCTGAGCATACGATCACGGCGCAGTTGTCCCCTCCTTCGGACACAACACGCGGCGTGCCTCGCCTGTTTGTGGGCGGCGATGTGCTCTCTATCATAGCAAACGGCACCGGCTGGACGGCTCCGCGTTTGCAGCTGCTTCCGGCCTGGGCCCGCGCTGTAGCCTCCACCATCGCGTACGAACACGCCGCCGATGGAATCCCCACGCCCGATCTGGGTACAGCGCCATCGCTTCAGCCAGCCTCAGAAGTGCGCGCGCCTTCCACTCCTACCTGGAATCCTCCTGCCGAAGCCGACGGCGCGTTCTCGTTGGAGAGCACGATGCAGCTGCATCGCCCCGAGGTGCTGCGCGCCTGGCTCCCCCAGGCTCCCGACACGGCCGACAGCCTCGCTGTGCAGACCGAGGTCTATGCCAGCCCCGATTCGATGCACACCAGCCTGCATCTCACCGCAGCCACTCTGCACATGGGTCCCGTGCAAACACGCGACGTAGACGTTCAGCTCGACGTGGGAGCCGACAGTGCCGGGCCGCTTCCTGAACGCCTGCGCCTGCGCACCGAAAGCAAGGCCGACATGTTCACCGCACCGGCGGCCTCTCTCTTCGAGCCTACGCTCCACTTTGCGTATGAACAACGCCAGGGGCACCTCTCCTTTGCCACAGCACAGCGTAACAACACCGGTCCGATTCGGCTGGAAGCCGACCTGCGTGCCTTCGATCTGCGCAACGAACTGATTATTCAACACATCAGTGCCACCGCAGGCCCCCACGAGTGGCGCAACGCGGCACCCAGCACATGGAGGCTCTACGCCGATCGCATGACGGGCATGCCCCTGGAGCTTACCAGCGATGCCTCGCTCCCCAATCAGGAGGTGGAGCAGTCGATTATCATCGATGGGCGCTTCTCACCCGACCCCGAGGACAAGCTCAATGTGGCGCTGAACAACGTGCAGCTCTTGCCGCTGTCGCAGCTCGCAGGATGGTCGCAACCTCTTGGAGGCGAGGTCAACGGCGATCTGCAAGTCGCAGGCACCTGGTCTACCCCGATAGGCACCGGAAATATCGATATTGCCCAACTCTCCTTCGACCGGCGTCTGATCGGAGACCTCTCAGCCACCACGCGTTACATTGCGGGCGATCCAGAGCTGGAAATGGCGCTCTCTATCACTCCCTCGCCAGACGTAGAAGAGCCCGACGACGCCACACGGGCGCTTGTGCCCGATGGCATCCAACACGTTGTTGAGAACCGCCTGGATCTGGGGGGACGCCTGCGCATTGCCGAAACCGCTCCGGGCTGGGACGACGACGAGTGGATCGATCTGACGCTCGACATCGAACGGGCTGATCTGTTTTTCTTCGACTTTATCTTTGCGGATGTGCTCAGCGATATCGAGGGCGCTACGCAAGGCACAGGCAGAATCACCGGGCGCTGGAGCCGTCCGGTCTTCGATGCAGACCTGACCGTAGACGGTGCATTTTCGATTCCCCGCTTTGGCCTTTCGTACTCGCTCGACGGCCCCGTTCAGGTTGACCGCACGGGCATCCACCTGCAAGACGCTCAGCTTGCCGATGGCGACGATGGCACAGCCGAGATCGGCGGAAGTATTCTCTTCAATGACTATCAGTTCTTCTCGTTTGACCTGGAAAGCAACGTCGATAACCTCACAATTATGGACGTGCCACGGGCCAACGACTTGCCCTTCTACGGGTTTATCCGCGCCTCGGGCCCCCTGGAACTTACCGGCCCGCTCTCAAACACCACGCTCACCTCAAACGATGCGCGCACCTCCGAAGACACGGAAGTCTTCATCCCCGTTGTTGAGGAGGCAGGCGGCTCCTCCAGTGGCTTTCTTATCTATGCGGATTCGACAAGCCAGCTATTTGACTGGAATGAGCTGACGCAGCGCTCCAACATCTTTTCCGACCGACCTGCTGGCGAAGCCTCTTTTCTGGATGGCATGGAGATCGACCTAAATGTTGAGGCCACACGCGGTGGGCGGCTCCACATCGTGTTTGACGCTCTGGTGGGCGATGTCATCACGACCGAGGCCACCGGACGCGTACAGCTTCAGCGCGAAGACGGCGAATTCTCTATCTTTGGCTCGATGGATGTGGTGGGCGGCACCTACCTGTTTACCGCTGGCGAGGTGTTTGTCCGCCAGTTCAGCATCAACGAGGGGACGCTCTCGTGGGATGGCGATCCGATCAACGCAGAACTCGACATCGACGCAGCGTTCCGCACACGCGCTTCGCCTGCCGGGCTGCCCGGCTTTTCGGAGCGCAGTGCCCGCATTCCCGTCGTGATTGACCTGGATATTACCGGCCGCGTGGAGACGCCCGAGGTGGCGCTCTCGCTCTCGCTCGACCGCGACCAGCGCGACCAGCGCATCGGCTCACAGACGTTCGATGCGCTCCTCAATCAGGATGCCCGCATGACCGAGTTTGCAACCAGCGTGCTTCTGACCAACACCTTCCTGCTCACCACCGATAACATTGCAGGCAACGGGTCTGGCCCCAACGAACCCGGACGGCTGGCGAATACCGGCGGCCAGCTGGCGTTCAACAGCGTATCGCAGCTCGTGTCCAGCCAGCTAAACCGCTATCTGAGTGAGGCCCTCCCGAATGTAGACATTAACGTGGGTGTACAGGGCGAAACGGCCGATGATCTTGATATTATCTATGGCGTAGCCCTGCGCCTTTTGGATGAACGGCTAATCATTCGCGGCGAAGGCGTGTATACAGGCAATGACGAGTTCCGCGCCCAACAGTCAGGGCCCCAGGGCGAGTTCGCCGTGGAAGTCCGGTTGAGCAATCAGGTGTCGATGGAGGTGTTCTACCGCCGCATAGGCGATGACCTTACCCAGGGCCAAACGCTTACCAGCACGACCGGTGTTGGGCTGTTCTATCAGACTCAGTTTCGCACATGGGGCACACTCTGGCGGCGCATTCTGGGCCGCGATCTCCCCGACGCCTCCGACGAGGAGGCCGACGACGAGACCGACAGCGACTCCTGAATAGCGGCACGGGACTCAAACCTATTTTGTTGTTGTCTTTTTTCCTTACGACGTTACCCCGTTGTCTACTTCTGTTTCCCCCTCTCCGATGCGCCAGGCGATCCTGTCGTTTCTGAAGGATCATTCCAACGAGTCATTTCACGACCACGAAATTGCTCAGGCGCTCGACCTCGACGATAATCAGCGCTTTCTGCAATTTGGCCGCACCCTCGAACGCCTGGTTGAGGCCGAGCTTCTCGAACGCGACGGCAACAAGTTCACCCATAAGTCCATTGAGCGCGGCACGCTGGGCGTACTTAGCGTGCATCCGCGTGGCTTCGGATTCGTGCGCGACACCTCCAGCGATGAAGAGTACTTCATCCGCGAGCCCCACATGGGCACTGCCCTGCATGGCGACCTGGTGCGCGTAGCCGTGGGGGCCCAAAAAAGCCCCGACAAGAAGCGCGAATGCGAGGTGCTGGACGTCGAAGAGCGCCGCCGCACACGCGTGGTCGGCACATTCCGTCCGCAGGGCTCGCATGCCATCGTGCAGCCCGACGACAATCGCATCCTGCAAGATGTGATCGTTGCGAAGGATGCCTACAACGGAGCCAAGAACGGCAACAAAGTGGTCGTGTCGATCGACCAGTTCACCGACCGCCGCGCCTCCCCCGAAGGCCGCATCCTACAGGTGCTGGGCGATGCCGACGACCCCAACGTGCAGGTGCTCTCACTCGCCATGAGCATGGACGTGCGCACCGACTTTCCCGAACCGGTGCAGCGCGAGGCCGATGCCATCCGCACTTCAATTCCGCAGTCCGAGATTGACCGCCGCCACGACCTGCGCGATGCGTTCATCTTTACCATCGACCCGGACGATGCGAAGGACTTCGACGATGCGCTGCACATCCGCAAAACGGGTAACGGGACGTGGGAGGTCGGCGTGCACATTGCCGATGTAAGCCACTACGTAGAACCCGATACAGCGCTCGACGACGAAGCCCTGGAGCGCGCCACCAGCGTATACCTGGTAGATCGGACGGTACCCATGCTGCCCGAAAAGCTGTCGAACCAGGTGTGCTCGCTGCGTCCGAATGAGGATACGCTTGCGTTCTCCTGCATCATGGAACTCGACAAGCAGGGCACGCTGGTTGACTACACATTCGAGGAGACGGTCATCCACTCGAAGCGCCGCCTGACGTATGATGAGGCCCAGGCGTTTATCAACGGCGAAGATCCTGACGATGAGGCCGCCCTGCCGGTGAAGCGGGCGCACTCGATCTCCAACCTGCTAACGAATAACCGCATGGAGGGTGGCGGCATTGACTTTGGCACCGACGAGGTCAAGGTGGTACTCGATGACAAAGGCCACCCCACCGATGTGGTCGTAAAGGAACGCCTTCCGGCCAACCGGCTGGTCGAGGAGTTCATGCTGCTGGCCAACCGCACCGCCGCGCGCCATGTGGCCGATACCGACAACCCCAAGCCGTTCATCTACCGCATACACGACACGCCCGATGCCGAACGCATCCAGAAGCTGTCGAACTACGTAGAGATCTTCGGCCATACGCTGCCCCTCACCGATGGCAATGCCACCCCATCCGACCTGGGTGCACTTATCGATGCGATTAAAGACCAGCCGGAAGAGGTCGTTATTACGCGAGCGGCCCTGCGAGCGATGTCAAAAGCGGTCTACTCGACCAAAAACATCGGCCATTACGGGCTCAACTTCCCATACTACACGCACTTTACCAGTCCTATCCGGCGCTATCCCGACCTGATAGTACACCGCCTCTTGAAGCGGTACCTGAGCGGGGGCGACGCAGCCGACCCGGAGCGGCTGGAGGAACGCTGCGAGTATTGCTCCGAAAAAGAACGCGACGCCGAGAGTGCCGAGCGTGAGTCTGTCAAACTGAAGCAGGTCGAATATGCCCAGGCGCACATTGGCGACACGTTCGAGGGCGTTGTGAGCGGCGTTACGAAGTTTGGTGTGTTCGTAGAGATGAATGACCTGCTCGTAGAGGGCCTGGCTCACGTGCGCGACATGGACGACGACTACTACGTCTACGACGAAGAGACGTACACCATGCGCGGCAAGAACAAAGGCACCACGTACCGCCCCGGCGATACGGTAAACGTGCGCATTGTGAGCGCCAATACCGATAAGCGCGAAATTGACTTGTGGCTCCTCAACGATAACTAATGCCACCGCATCCACGCCTCATCACAGAGCCAACCGGCTCCGAGGCACAGATGCTTTGCAAAAGCGATGTACAAACGCGAAACGGGCTGCGTATCCTTCTTGGGGATATGCAGCCCGCTCTTTTTGTTGAGGATAGCTACCCGCACACAAGGCGCGTCGTGGACGTGCTGCGTCGCGAGAACGACCGGATCGAGCGGTTCACACTCGACAACGGACTCGAATGCCTGCTCAAGGCGGATGCCTCCGCCCCGGTGGTGTCCGTCCAGTTCCGTATCGGCTGCGGCTCGATGCACGAGGACCAATACCTCGG
>NZ_JAWOAR010000140.1:0-3920 GCF_046498435.1 Longimonas sp.
CTATCCGCAGATGACATGGCCCTGATAGAAGAAGAGATGCGTTCGCCCTGCATTGAAGAGATTGCCGTATTCCAGGCCTTTGCCCACACTGTTGCCAAAGGCGAGAAGGGATTCGTGGTCCTTGACACAGCCCGGACGCCGATGCGGAAAGCCGCGGCTTCGGGTTGGAGTATGTTCTGATGCAACGCGCCGTACTGGGCTGCAAGGTCGATGGCGGGCAACACAAAAGCGGCAGCTACACCCATCCAGACGCCGAGGTCATCGCGGCGACCGTGGCCGGCCTGCCCGACAGCCTTGGCGGAATCCGCATGGCCCTGAGCCTCGCAGAGCTTGCACGGGCGGGGATGACACCCGACTGGATGCCGGGTGCGGTGCCGCGTTGCGTGCCCCGCGACATCCATCAAAACCGCTACGGCAAGCGCGCTGCGACCGAAGTGGTCGGTACAGCACGCGTGATGGTGCGTGGCAAATGGCGCACGGTCGATGTACTGGCCTGTCCCGTCACATGGCGACCGCATCCCGAGCAGATCGCATCGGCGCGGCGTGGCTATGACGACTGGTGGGCTGCACTGGACTGGGTGCGGGATGGGCTAGTGGCCGGCAGGATGCTGAGGGAGGTGGAGATGACGGCTGTGATACCAAAAGCGCGGCCTTGGAAAACCAGCTGATAACTTCGAATCCGGCTCTTAACTGCCACTCACAGTGATACGCTTTTCCCGCGGTGCAACTTCCCCTAACCAGACATTCATGAACCGGATAAATTCTTTCATACTTGGCTGACCCTGCCTTTACGGCAGATTTCCACGACCAGCGTGCCTTGCTAACCATACGCCAGAATGACGGCTTTCTGCACCTCCGTGAAGTTCGATGCTTTCATGTGATATCGCTCCTCTCCTGGACAGGAAAATCTAGCGGAAAACTACAGTTTCAAACGCTGTAGTCTGCAAGGGGCAGAGCAACAGCCTTGCTGTGGGCCTCAGCTGATATCAGGGACAAAGGAGGTTCTTCGCTTTTAATATTCATCCCCTGCTCGGCATTGGCGAGTATGACAAAACAACGTTGGCGGTTCTCGGTGTCTCTCTCAAAGCAGTGCGGAATTTAGCCAACTCAATCACTTCTTGCTCATAGAACCGCCTTGGAGCACGCGCTTGCTTCCCTTGGTATGATAATGTGGGCGATTTCGTGCTCTGACGAGTATGTTATCGCTGTCTTGCTTGAAATTCCTTTGCGAGGGCTGCGCATGCTTTCGCAGTGTCATCATTCGGCTAAACCTCAGTTCAAGCCTCGAACGAACCGCCGGATCAGATGTCCGTTCGATCTTCACGGCCAGTCTCTGCATCTTGATCTCTAGTTGTCTATAATTATTCATAATTCTGCTCATAGCCATCATCGGTGGGTACAACCCGTCGCCGGAAGAGTGAACCGCGCCGAGTTTGCCGGATACCTTCAAGTTAAGCAAAGATGCTGGTTATGACAAAAAGCTAAATGGCAAGTCGCTATTCGCTAGCGATCGCTACTACGCCAGCATCACCGCGCTAGGCCGCCACAATAAATATCGTTATTAAAGAAAACAAAAAGCTTGTCATGTTCTTGACGGATGCAACGGTGTCCCACAGAGCGCACCACACGCCGAAATGGAGGAGCTTACTGCCCTGCTGAACCAGTTACGCCGCGAGGTCGACGAAATCCGACTGGAGCTTTGGTGTTACCAAAAAGAGGATGACGACCTACCTTCATATCCCGACGACGGACGCATGGCGAATGACCTGCTCGACCGGATTGAACAGCGCGCAAATGACGTATCCAGCAAGTACGACGCCTTGTACGAGGCATATCAGCGCACCAAGTAGTACCGCATACACAACTCTCCTGCCCCACATGGTAGCTGGCGCGCATGCCTTTCCAGAATACGGGCACCCTGCTTGAGAACCTAACACTGGTGGAGGCTGCTCGCCTCATGTTCGAGGCCACCTCAGGGCCTGTTGACTTGGCCAGTGCATTTGCGATGCCCCCGCTTACGGTGTGGCGCCGCGCCGAAAAGTATGCTTCCGACAGTCCGCTATTCACCATTGCGCAGTTAAACGCCGTAGCGGCCACGCCCTCTCCAGATCCCCCCGAATCGTACCTCGCACTTTTACGGCGTTGCCTGCGTCACGACCGCACCCGTGGCCCCAACGGAGTCTTGCTCGTTGCGCTGCTGGCGCTCCACCGGTCACGCACCGTGCGGGCCTGGGTTGAAGATGTTGGGTCAGGTAGTGCCCACTACGGTCCTACCGTGCCTGCCCTCGAAGCGCTTGGCACGTACGCATCCACCATTGGCACTTCCGACCACTCGCCCTTCTCTCAACTCACGGCCACGTCGACGCCGTATCCCGATTGCACCAGCGAACTCCGAGCCCAACTGCGCCAGTGGAGGCAGACACAGCCCGCTCAAGGACGCATCGGCTACCTGGACCCGAATAGCTACCGCCCCGAACCTAAGTCGGGCCCACACACGTCGAGCACCGACCATCGGCAGTGGTTAGAGGCCCTCGTGCACGATCATGACAGCGGCTGGGTTGTGTCGGTGCACTTCAGCTCAAACCGCGACAAAAATGCACGACAGCACGGGCTTGCGCACATGCACGCCGATGCTCATGCTGCGGGCTACCACCTGTCGCACAGCTACCGTCACCAGGCACATAGCACCACAGTGAGCATCCGCGGCCCCGTCGAGCCCGATGCCAGGCGCTACGCACGGAATCTCGATCGCGCTCTAAAAGCTGGGTGGATGCAATGGGTAGATATGCTGCCGCCACGTCTTGCCTCAAACTCTGATCCGCTACACCTCTACACCGAATCGGACGTGGCGTAGATCACAGATGGCGCGTGTATGCCCCTATTCATCCGCCGGCATGAGCGGGCGGAACGTATACGGCGGCCAGGGTCCGGTGAGACGGAAGGAGAGTCCGCGCTTGCCATACTCGGCCTCAAACTGCTGCACTTGCGTACGCAGTACATCACGCTGCGCCCGGTCGACCAGGAGCGCCCAGTTGAACGCCAGTGCTTCGTCGGGGGCAGCGAGCACTGCACGGCTCGGGTCGAGCACCTCCACGTTGCGCACGGGAGCCTCGCGCAGCTTCGTATGCATCGCGTCGGATACCTCGTGTAACCAGCTATCTACGGTAGTGCGCGCCTGCTGCTCACGCTGCTTCTGCTTCAGGTAAGCAGTCCCCGAGGCGGGGGCATCCTCATCGCTGGCAGGCGCTGCAACAGCTGCCGCAGCCTGATCGCGATCCACAAACACCTTGAGCGCCCACTCGTCGGCCCCATCTACCTCCTCCATAAACGCATTGATGGTACTACGATGCCGGCGCACCGTCTCGCGAAGCCGTACTTCCGACGAGTATAACGTACCGAACCGTGCCGGGTAGACCGGCCCACGCTCCATAGCCGCTTCCACCACCTCTTCGTGCAGCGTTGCCCGCGTGCCTACCCACTCCAGAGACTGCATGTTGGCTTCTGCCTCTGGACCCGTCCATGCATCCTGCTTCACCACGTCGACCAACGCGGTGAGGGTATCATCAAGGGCAAGCAAGCGCACGCTGTGTCCGCTCATGCCCTCATGGTCGAGCGGCCACGGCGGGGTCTGCACCAAACAGAAAAAGTAGAGCGCTTCGTCTGCATCAACCGACAAGGAGGATACATGGGTGGGCATACGCACGGGTGGAATGCGGTGGAGGCGAAGTCGAGGAAGGCACGTAAGCTACAGTGCTACGTCTACAGTGCTACGTCTACAGTGCTACGTCTACAGTGTCACGTCTACAGTGTCACGTCTACAGTGTCACGTCTACAGTGTCACGTCTACAGTGTCACGTCTACAGTGTCACGTCTACAGTGTCACGTCTACAGTGTCACGTCGACGAAGGTATACGGCGCGG
>NZ_JAWOAR010000203.1:0-4163 GCF_046498435.1 Longimonas sp.
AGGGCATGGACAATGCCTGCACTGCACTCGGCACGCCTGTTACCGGAGGCAACGTCTCGTTCTACAACGAGCACCCCGACGGCGCCGTCTATCCAACGCCTACGATTGGCATGGTCGGGCGCGTCGATGACCTGCACACACAGCCAACCACCGCTGGAGTGCAAACACCAGGGGATCAGGTTTTCCTGATGTATCCAGATGGACATCCGCATCCCAATGATATTGATGGGTCGGAATATCTTGCTACCGTGCATGGTCAAATCGCGGGCGATGCTCCGCGCCTTGTGCTCGATGAAGAAGTCGCTGTACAGCAGGCCATGCGTACGCTGATCCAAGCCGGAATCGTGAAGCACGCCCATGACATATCCGACGGCGGACTGGCGACGTGTCTGGCCGAGTCGGCCTTGCATGGAGGCTGTGGCATAGACGCTGCCCTCTCGGTTCCCGAAGGTACCCGAGCGGATGCAGTGCTCTTTGGCGAAGCCCAGTCGCGCATTGTCTTTTCCGTTGCTGAAGGCCGCAAATCGGTGGTGGAAGACGCACTTCGCGATATCGATGGCGCAGTGGCAACGCCGATCGGTACCGTGGGTGGCAATGCCCTACGCATCACATGGGACGATACCACATGGGTTGAAGCACCACTCAGTGCGCTACGCGAAGCACACGAAAACACGCTGCCCAACGCGATGAATGCCGAGCAGCGCGCCGCAGCATAAGCATAAGAAACCAAGGCCAAATGTCCAACGCGGGCAAAGACCCGCAGGAGTGCGAACATCTTCTTGCAAAGAAGAGTACCTGTGTAGCCCACATAACAGTATACTACACAATGCGCATATAGCAAGAGGCCGTATCGTATGGCCTTCGCGTGTAACACCGGAAGCATTCTTTCCAACGAAGCAGCACGCCTTCCACACGTTGCCGCAGCTATACGCAGCTATACAACTTATGGCCACGCTGCTGCGTTTGGATGCGTAGTTTCCTCCTTGCATCAAGCCCTCCTCTATCATGAGTACGCCTGCAACCAACGGACACGCCCCTGATCTTTCCGCCTTCGAGGGTATCGACGGGACCGACGCCGAAATGCGCGATGTCGTCATCATTGGTACCGGCCCGGCGGGCTGGACCGCCGCTCTGTACACGGCGCGTGCCAGTCTGGAGCCGCTCGTGTTCATGGGGCCCGAGCCTGGCGGACAGCTCACCACCACCACCGATGTGGAAAACTACCCCGGCTATCCCGATGGCATCATGGGGCCCGATATGATGCAGGACTTTCAGGCGCAGGCCGAGCAGTTCGGGGCCGAGTCGTGCTACGGCGTCGTGACCGATGTCGACTTCAGCGAGCGCCCCTATCGCCTGCTGGTGGACGAAGAAACGCTCATCCACGCGCAGACGGTCATCATTGCCACAGGTGCCTCGGCTCGCTACCTGGGCCTCGAAAACGAGCAGCGGCTGCTGGGGCACGGGGTCTCTGCGTGCGCGACCTGCGATGGCGCCTTCTTCCGCGACGAAACCGTGGCCGTAGTCGGCGGAGGCGATAGCGCGATGGAAGAAGCTATGTTCCTCACCAAGTTCGCGAAAGAAGTGCGGGTCATCCACCGCCGTGACGAACTCCGCGCCTCCAAAATTATGCAGGAGCGTGCCTTCGACAATGACAAAATTACCTTTGTGTGGGATACGGAAGTTGTCGATGTGCTCGGCGAGGATCAGGTGACGGGCATCGAGGTCATCAATAATAACACCGAGGAGACCTACGTCATGGACGACGTGACGGGGCTCTTCCTGGCGATTGGCCATACCCCCAACACCGAGCCGTTTAAAGGCTGGCTCGACATGGACGATAGCGACTACATCGAAACGCAGCCTGACTCTACCTACACCAACATTCCGGGCGTATTTGCCTGTGGGGATGCACAAGACCACGTCTACCGGCAGGCGGTTACCGCGGCAGGCACCGGCTGCATGGCTGCAATCGACGCTGAGCGCTGGCTCTCAGAGCATGGCGTAATCGACGAGCCGCGCACCGAGACCGAGTATCACGCGGCTCCGGCAACGGCCTCGAATGCATAATCGTGTTACGCCGTCCTCGACTCTTACACATTGGAGGTGGGGACGGTATTATTTTTGCCCGGGTAATGCCTGTGTCATCGCTCATTTCACCAGCCCCTTACTTCCTGTGATGTATTCGCGCTCCTTGGGAGCTTTGTGCGGAATGATCCTTAGCATCCTGCTCGTGCTTATCGGCACTGGCTGTGCATCCCCCGATGCCCCCAACCCGGAATCGCCGCCTACCGCCGAAACCGCGTCCCCCGACTCATCATCCCAGCAGGCCAGTGTGGACTCGAACGCTGCCTCCTCAACTCCGCAGGGCGAGCGCTCCCTCAACGAGCGACTGGATGATCTCTCGCTCGCAGCCCGCATTAAGCAAGCCCTGGCCCGCGACCGCAGGCTGCGCGGGTACGACTTTGAGCCCAAGGTAGAGCGAGGCACGGTGCTCTTGGAGGGCGATGTGCAGACGGAAGAGGAACACGAGCGCGCCGCCGAAATCGCGGCCCGTCTGTCTGAGGTGCAGGCCGTGACCAACGCAGTGACGGTGGTCGGCCAGCCCGTTGTAGCCGAGAATAATAGCGAAACCGAAACCAACAACAGTCGCGCTGGGGCCACCCATGTTGTGCAGCCCGGCGAAACGCTGTGGGACATTGCCCGCTCGCACCGCTCCTCGGTGGGCAGTATCCAGCAGCACAACAAATTAAATGACGGACGTCTCCAGCCCGGGCAAGAGCTTGAAATCCCCGACCGGTAAGAGGTATGAATCTACACATCCAGGCACGAGCACAAAAGGGACGCAGCGCGATCAAGCCCCGATTGTTGTGTAATTGGCGTTCTTCCAGGTTTTTACATTAGGCGGTAATCGCTTCGTGTTGTGCTTGTTGGTGCATCGCTGTGGCCGAAGGATCGGAGTCGGTCGAGGACGAACTCGATTCGAACGGGCCGCTTCCCGACCTGACGCTTCCCGACCTGACGCTTCCACTCGAAGAACTCGTCCATGATGAGGTAGCGTCGGCCAGTGGACCATTCCTCATGCTATTCCGCACACAGAGCGCCGATCAGACGCTGGGCCGACATGAGGTTCGGGAAAATTCGAATGACGGTCTCCCGCCGCCGAATCTCCTCAATGAACCGTTCGATCATGTTGCTCGTCCGGAGGCGGCGCCGGTACTTCGCGGGAAGCGCCAGGACAGCGGTGGCGTCCTCGAAGCCCGCTTCCAGCACCTTGAGAGCGAGCGGGGCCTTCTCCTGAAGCTCGGGCGTGACTCGCTCCAGCGCCTCGCGGGCCTCTTCTGGACTTGGAGCCTCCAGGATCTTGTCAAGCCAGGACTTACGCAGTTGCAACTCACGAATGTCATCTCGTCGCGAGGCTCTGCCTCGTGACGCCGTCGTTTAGGGGCTCCGCCCCGTTCACAGGCAGGAAATGACGCCCCTCGGGTCAAGTGCGTAACTCCTACAAGCATCGCATGTACGCGCTCTTTGCTGGAGGCCGGTACGCGGTCGACTACATTGCGCCGGAGATCAAGCACCGGGTTGTTCACGAAACCGGGTTGTTCACAGAACCGGCGGTACCAAAGAGCCCAACTGCTTCGCCACCGCCCTATTCCATACATTCCCCAAAAATCGTCTCGATCTTATCTACCTCGCCCTCTGTCAATTCGGCGAACTCCTTCGTGCGGGCTCGCTTTGACAACGTTCCGTCGTTCTGGCGGAGGAAGCGGTGCAAGAGGTCATACATGGCGGATGGCATCTCGACGACGTATCGCACCCGCTCTACGAACCGGTCGTAGCTTTCGAGGTAGGCCACTTCCTCGGGTAAGTCGCGCCGTACAGTCTCCTCCACGCAGTCGTACAAGAACTCGGCGTGCGCCGTCGCATCAAAGAAGCGATAGTGGTCCGCCGTGTCGTTTAACACGCGCACATTGCCACGACCGGTCGGCTCCCACTCGATACAAGAAAGGAGCGGTTTCGAGTAGGACTGCAACACTTTACGATAAGCAGACATGTTGCGCAGGATGGCCGCGCTGATCGGAAACGGAAGCTCCGGCGGATTGTATCCGGCCTCGGCGAGCACGTGGTGGATGAGCCACCGGTGCACCCGGCCATTCCCGTCCTCG
>NZ_JAWOAR010000289.1:0-2811 GCF_046498435.1 Longimonas sp.
CTACTCGACGACGTAGACGGCAAAGTCGGTGGGGTCCACGACGACCTCCTCTCGGTGCTTGGTCTGCACGCGGCGGCCCACGGCGTCGGGCTGAATGGGGTACTCGCGAAATAGATTATTTTTAGAGCTAGAACTTCCATAACATTCCATGATCTTTGGACTATTCTTAACAGTGAAGCATTTCTTCGCTGTGCGCAGCATGGCGCAGAAATGCCGGTTGAACGGAACCGCCCATCGGGATCACGACACGTTCAAATAGGGGATTGTATTGCGTGGGGTCGCTCGCGGGCGGTCCGGGCACTCGCTGGCGGTGCTCGCGGGGGCGTCAACGGGGCTACTGTACGCCATCGCTGCGGTCCTTTTTGGCGTCTATGGCGCCAATGTAGCGCGCGTGGACGGCGAGATCCATGGTCGGGCACGAGGGCGTGCGTCAACGCCGGTTATGGGCGTTCGTTCTGTGGTGCATTGGTCGGGGTTGCGGTGATCGTCAGGATCGGAATCGCATCCGTCGACGCTGGTTCGGTGGACGTGTGGGCCGCATGCGCGGTGGGATGATTGCGCGGATCTGGAGCACGGTGTCGCGGCAGTGCGGGCACGACACGAGGGCCGGGGCGTGGTGGATGTCGTCGCTGTTGGCTTCGGGCTCGGCCACCGCCAGTGCCTGACGGATCTGTGCCAGCCGGCGCCGGCGGCAGCGGTTGGCCAGTAAGCCGTAGTGGCGCACCCGCATCAGGCCCTTGGGCAGCACATGCAGCAGGAAGCGGCGCACGAACTCGGCGCCGTCGAGCGTCATCGTGCGGTTGCGGCCGCCGTGGCGGTAGTCCTTGTAGCATAGGGTCACGCCGTGGTCGTCGACGGCCTCAATGCGGGCGTTGCTGATGGCGATGCGCCGCGTATAGCGCGCCAAGTAGTCGACCACGGTCGCCGTGTGCTGCAGGCAGTTCTTGGTGTAGACGACCCACTCGTGGGCCATCAGGCCTTTGAGCAGGGCTGCGACTTCGCCCGTTCGCGTTACCCGATGGAGCTCGCCGGCATCAGCCGCGGCCCGCAGGGCGCCGACCATGCGCCCCCGGAAGTGGCGCGATAGCGCGCGCACGGGGAACAGGTAATTGCTGCGCGCGCAGCGCCAATGCCCGTCGTCGCCCAGGGCACCACCGGGGACCAGGCAGTGCAGGTGCACATGCTGACTCAGGTTCTGGCCCCAGGTATGCAGCACCGCGGTCATGCCCATCTGGCCGTTGAGGCGCTTGGGATCACGCCCGAAGGCGTCGAGCGTCGCCCAGGCGCTGTGGAACAACAGGCGGTGGATGACTTCGGGGTGGAGCTGGATCCAGGCGTTGAGCTCATGGGGCAAGGTGAATACGACGTGGTAGTAGGGCACGGGCAGGATGTCGTGATGGCGGCGTTCGGCCCACTGGCGCATCGCCCGGCCCTGGCACTGCGGGCAGTGACGGTCGCGGCAGCCGAAGTAATGCGTCTGGCTGTAGTCGCAGTCGCTGCACTGCAGGGACCAGCCGCCCATCGCTTCGGTGCGACAACCGAGCAAGTGGCTGCACACGCGCTGGCGCTGTCCATCCAGGCCGCATGGGTCGAGAAAGCGGTACAAGGCGTGCTGTAGGGTGGCCGGCTCAGTCATCGCGCACCGCCAATCCGGCCATCAGGTCGGCGACCGTGCCGGTGCCGCTGTATTCACCGGGCAGCCAGTGTAGATAGTGCAGCGTCGATTGCAGACTGCGGTGGCCGAGCAGGCGCTGCAACTGATGCACCGGTACACCGTGCTCGAGCATGTGCGTGGCGTAGGCATGGCGCAGGCCGTGGATGCCGCCGGCGCGGCTGACGCCCGCCTTGCGCTTGGCCGCGCGGTACGCTTTTTGCGGCGTCGTCACCCCGATCGGCTCACGGGCATCCGTCGCCCGCGGAAACAACCAGCCGCGCGGGCGGTGATCGCGCCAGTACCCACGCAGGCGCTGCAGCAACGTCGGCGCCAGGACGACGATCCGATCGCGTGCCCCTTTGCCCTGCTCAATACGAAGTTGGCTGCGCTCGCCGTCGATGTCCGACACACGCAGGCGCGTGACTTCACTGACCCGCAAGCCACAGCCGTAGCAAAGCTCCAACATCATGCGATGACGGTCGTTGCTGCACGCCTGCAGGATCCGGCGCACATCATCGCGCGTGAGCAACGCCGGTATCCGTTGCGGACACTTCGGAATCACCAGCGTAAGATCACACGCCGGCCACTGTAGGACCTGCAGGTAGAAAAACCGGATACCGTGATACTGCTGGCGGCAGCTCGCCGGCGCGAGATCGCGCTCCTGCACCAGGTAGTTGCAATAGCGCTGCAACTCACCGATGCCCAGCGCATCGGGCGAGCGCCGGAAGTAACGGCTGAGTTGGACTACCGCTGCCAAGTAGCAGCTCTGCGTGCGCGGGGAATAGCCACGCTGCTGCATGGCTCGGATCATCTTGTCTCGGAGAATCGTCATCGTCGCTACTCCTGCTCTCAACCCAAATGGGTCAATGAGGAGTATCCGTCCGATGACGTTCTCACCCTACTCTACGGCCGCTACCGCGAAGCGGTTTAGTTCAACAGTGATTGAGCGGAATTCCGCGTTATTGCAATAACGAAGCGCGCTTCATAGCTCCGCCTGCTCGGCAGTGAGCGGAATCCCACTAGTCATTGATTTTCTGGGATTTTACCCCGTCTCACCGGGGTACGCCATGGGATCGTTTGACTTCCGCATTTTTCTCTGCCGATAATAATGTATATATAAACAGGCCGCAAAGGAGGTGCAGCATGCCCGAGGGCTC
>NZ_JAWOAR010000062.1:0-18682 GCF_046498435.1 Longimonas sp.
AGGAGAGGTTGAGCTTGTTCAGCCGACGGAACCCGGCACAGGGCTTGCCAATTTTCTTGAAAAACATGCTCAGCGACACCGAGCGCGCTATTCCGTTTTATCTCGACGAAGCCTCCAGCCTGGACGACCGCAACCTGGCCGGGATCGTTGCGGCTGCACAACGCATGGGGTTCGTTCCCATTCTGGCAAGTCCAACCGAGTCAACAGCTGTTGACCATTTGTACTACCTTCGAGCGTCGGAAGACCGGGTCTACTTGGGACCCGAACAACGCGTGCGCCTTTCAGCTACCTCTGACGGCGAAGGGCCCACTCTTGGAAGACGTACAATCAGCAACCGAAACAAGCGCTAACACATCCCCCAAAACCAATGGCTGACGGCTTGCTAACTACCCTTACTGCTTTGATAGATCATGGGGCCGTGGCCTGGAGCACGGTCAGTGCGAAGCAGCATGCCGCACTGCGCCCGCTCCTGGACGGCGGTGTTTTAGTACGAGAAACGTCTGGTAACGGAGAACGGCTGGTAGTAAAGAAGGCCGAAGTCGTCCGCCGTTTTGCCGCAAAGCACTACCCCAATGGACTGGCCAGCGCTTCAGAAGCTGCCCATCGTTCGGAAGGCTTGTCTACTGTTGAAGGGGTGCAGCATTTTCGAGATGCCAAACGGGGCACCCAAGACACCGATATTCTGCTGCTCCGGGGCCGCCCAGGAACGACCGTTGCGTGCAGTAATACCGACGTGCCCGTTGGAGCGTTGACGGCAACGGCCGGCGTAGCGTCTGTGCTTCTGCACGCAGACCAGAAGGTGGCTATGAACGGTACGCTCGCTATCGTTGAAAACCAGACCGCCTTTCTTCGCGCTGAAGCGCTTGGAGTAGATTTTGACATCGCCCTGTATGGACACGGGCGCCTGTCGAGCCGGGTTATTGCATGGCTGGCAAGTCCTGCTATGGAAACAGTCGATGTGGTGCACTGCCCCGACTACGACCCGGTGGGCCTCCACGAGTATGTTCGGCTCTATGCCCAGTGTGGCACCCGTGCCCGGCTGTATTCCCCTCCTGACTTGGACGTGTTGCTGCAGCGATATGGAAAGCGAGCCCTGTACCGAAATAACCGTCCGCTTCTTGCATCGATGGACAACGCCCCACCTGAGGTACACGCGATTGCTGACCTGCTTACGCGTTACGGGTGCGGACTCGAACAGGAGATCTTGATCAGCAAACGCAAAGATATATGATTCCTACACACCTTGCGTTTGCTCCTTTACGTTGCTCTGGCAGTACTACACAGCCAGGAAGACAGCCAAGACATGCAAAAAGAAGCGGAGGGGGAGGGATTCGAACCCCCGAGACCCGCGAGGGCCTGCTGGTTTTCAAGACCAGTGCATTCAACCAGGCTCTGCCACCCCTCCGTATGATGACGTGCGGTTCGTGGCTGCGACGAATGGTGCACGTGTGGAGTATAATGCGTATCCATTCTACCAAACACGCCGCCACAAGGCAAGATCCAGCCCAATCGTTGAGCGAGTTTTCACGAGCGGGGCGCTTCGCCCGAACTCGCACCCAGTGCCCAGCATACACATCTCTGCTGATGCATCAATCCGTCTTCCCCCGTTATGCCTACCGATTCCGCCGCACTCGTTCTCTTCTCCGGAGGCCAGGACTCCACCACCTGCCTCTTCTGGGCGCTCCAGCGCTTTGCCCAGGTGCAGACGCTGGGCTTCTCGTACGGACAAAAACACGCCGTGGAGATCGAGCAGGCCGAACAGATTGCCGAGAAGGCCGGTGTTGCCTACGACTGCATTGACCTGACTGGTGCGCTCTCCGGTTCGGCCTTGACCGAGCACGATAAGGACATGAACGCGCCGCACGCCCAGAACGAGGACTTGCCCGCCAGTTTCGTGCCCGGACGCAACGCGCTCTTTTTGAGCACCGCGGCCAGTTACGCGTACAACCGGGGCATCACGCAGCTCGTGGGCGGCATGTGCCAGACCGACTACTCCGGCTACCCTGACTGCCGACGCACGTTCATCAGCGCGATGCAGACGAGCCTCTCCCTGGCCATGGACGCGGACCTGCAGATCCACACCCCGCTGATGGACCGCACGAAGGCCGAAACCTGGAAGCTCGCCGCCGACCTTGGCACCGTTGCTGGATGCGATGTGCTCGAAACTGTGCGCGTCATGAGCCACACCGATTACAACGGCGACCGCAGCCATCTCAACGAGTGGGGCTACGGCCAACTCGACAACCCCGCCTCCAAACTGCGCGCCCAAGGCTACGAAGAGGCGAAGGAGAAGGGCTGGGTGTAGGCAATGCTCATGTCTCGAATGCACGTGCCCACACAGGATGGATCGTGGTTATGATGGAAGATGGAGGATTGAAAATGGAGGATAGAAGTGTAGATGCTCGCCCCGTCGCGTTGCCCGACGCCACACGCGTTTCTTCCCCTGACCCCGAACCCACCTATCGCGTCAAGAACATCTTCCCCACGGTGCAGGGCGAGGGCTTCTGGGCCGGGCGGCCCGCCGTGTTTGTCCGGCTGGTTGGATGCAACATGTGGAGCGGATACGAGGCCGATCGCGAGCGCGACGCCCAGCGCACCGGCGCCGACTGCCCCCGCTGGTGCGACACCGACTTCACCAAAGAAGGCAGCACCGCCTACACCGCCGCCGAACTCACCCAACAGATGCGCGACTTCGGGGGCCCTATCGACTTCTGCGTGCTGACCGGCGGCGAACCCTTCCTGCAGGCCGACGCCGCGCTCATCCAGGCGATGCATAAGGCCGGGTACACCGTTGCCATCGAAACCAACGGTACGGTGGCACTGGAAGAGGCATTTGCAGACCCAGAAACCGACGAGATCACGGCACCGGACTGGATCACGTGCAGTCCCAAACTGCCCGAAGAGCACCTCACCCTGGAGCGCTTCGACGAACTGAAACTGGTCGTGCCCGATTACCGCCCCGCTCACTACGAGCGGTTCGCCCGGCGCGGCACGCGGCACACCATCGCAGGCGAGACGCGGTGTTGCCTCTACGTGCAGCCCGAAGACGGTCCGCGCCTCCAGGAGGCGCAGAAAGAGGCCGTCGCCCTGGCCACCCAACACCCCGAGTGGAGCGTGAGCACCCAAACCCACAAAGTGCTCGACGTAGACTGAGAAAAGCCGCCATCCCTCCATTCTCTATCCTCCTCCCTTCCACGCCTCCATCCCTCCCCGATCGTCGGTAGATAGTAAACGATAACGTACACCCGAAAATTTCCGTAGGGCTGTTCTCTATCGTCATGCTGAACGAAGTGAAGCATCTCAGGTCACACGAGCGGAGAACCGGCCTGAGTAACGCACAACATGATGCGAGGGGAGAAGAACGATTCTGAGTGTAAGGTCGGCGTTGAGATCCTTCCGCCTATGGGCGTCAGGATGACCTTATGATGGGCAGGTTTTTTTTCCAGGCATGGTGAATGCCTGTATGCTAAAGACAACGGACATGTCTTGAATGCCTTCAGCGATCCCGTAAAGTTAAACCACGCCTCCACCTTCCACCCCTCCACACTTCCACCCTTCCTTCCTGCTCCACACTTCACAGCCGAATCGAACGCCGCGTCGGCACCTGCGCCCGTGCACCTCGTTACGTGCCGTGGTCTTCTGTCCACGGAAGCCCTCATGCTCTCTCCCACGTGCTTCACACCGCCCTATGGCAACCCCGGCAACCGACGATCAACAGATGGTGCTCCTGCTTCACTGGTGGCTCACCGCACGCCGCGAGCAGTTGGGCTACTCGTGGGAGGACCTCGCCCGCCTCACCGGCACCCTGCCGCAAACCGTAGAACAGTGGGCCGCAGGCGAATCGCTGCCCGACTACACGCAGCTTCAGGCCCTGGCCCAGCACCTGGGCGATTCCGAACACCCGCCCGGCGCCGAGCCGCTCCCCGATGCCGACATCAGCCCGCACGACTTCGTGATTGCGGGCAACGGACTCGGCATTGGCAAGTGCGTAGCGCTCGACAACGGCACCGCCACCGTCGAGTACTTCGACACCATCGCCCACCGCGAAACGCGCTCCGTTCCCGCCGAGGACCTGCGCGTGGTGCGCCTGGCCAACCAGACGCGCTGCTACGTCTTCGATCCCGAGGCCGAGCGCTGGCACATGGGCCGCGTGCGCCGCCTCGGCGATGGCGACCACATGATCGAACTGCCCGACCAGGAGGTCAAAGATCCCGGCAAAGAACATCTCTTCGTGCGGTGGTCGCGCCCCGTCGACGACCCCACCGAAACGCTCAAGCAGAAGGGCCACGAAACCGTCTTCTTCCGCAATCAGCGCGAACCCTTCGTGCGTGCCCTGCTTCGGCAACGCAGCGCCGCACACAACGCCTCCGGACTCCTCTCGGCCAGCATCAATCTGTACGCGCATCAGGTGGATGTGGCGCAGCGTATCCTCGAAGATCCTACCCCGCGCTACCTGCTCACCTACGAGCCCGGACTCGGCACCGTCGTGCAGGCGGGCATCCTCGTACGGCAGACGCTCATCGACGCCGATGATGCCACCGTCTGCATCGCCGCCCCGCGCGACCGGCACGCCCGGTGGAAGCGCACGCTTAGCGACCAGTTCGATACCGACGCCCTGCCCGGCACCGTCACGCTTATCGCGCTGCACGCCCTCTCGAACGCCCCCGAGGCCGATCTCCTCATCGTCGACAAGGCCCAGCGTCTTAATGCCGACCACGACGCGTTCGAGGTCATGGCCACACGCACGCATCAGGCCCCGCGCCTCCTACTGCTGGCCGACGCTCCCGCCATCGCCGATCCCGAGGACCTGCACCCGCTCTTGCACCTGCTCGACAGCGACGCCTACCCACGTGGCGACCGCGAGTCCCTGCATCAGAAGCACGAGCAACGCCAGGCCATCGGATCCGCCCTGCAAACGCTTCAGGAACAGATTGTTCGGGGGGAAGCCCAGGCCGATGCCTACACCGCCATCCTTTCCGATCTCCGCGAGATCATTCCCGAATCCGAGGCCGGCCTTCGGCGCGCCATGCGTGCCCTTCAGGAGGCTGCTGCCAACGGTGATGAGAACGCACGCTCCGACGCCGCTAACGCCCTGCGCATCCGCCTAACCGACACGTACCGCTGGCACCCGCGCATGCTACACGTGCAGCGCACCGACGTGGACTCGGTAGACGCTCCCCGCACTGCGCCGGGCTACGCCGAGTTCGGCATGGATCTGCGCGAGGAAAACGTGCATGCGTTGCTCGCCACCTGGCGTGCCCAGGCCGCCGCCACAGAAGATGATGCGTATGCCTCTGTGCTGCGCATCCTCGCCGAAACCGCAAGCAGCCACCTGCCGCTGGTTGCCGACGTGGCGGCCTACCGGCGCGAGGGCACCGCCGCCGCGCGCCTGTCGGACGACCTGACCGCCGCCGAGATGGATCGGCTATCCAACGTGCCGCTCTTCGATGGCGAGGCCAACCTGCTTACCGACATGGAAGAGGCCGCCCGCGCCGAGGTCGACGCGATGGATCTGTCGCATGCTGACTGGTTATCCGCCTTCCTCGATCAGCAGATCGACCCCGACGATGAGCTGCCCGATACGTTCGTCGTCTACACGCAGTATCCGTCGGTCGCCACACATCTGCATGAGGCGCTCACCGAGCAGTTTGGGCATGCTGCCGTGGCGCTGCATCACACCACCACCGAGCCCGACCTCGCCGCCGATGCGATAGATCGGCTCGTGGAAGAAGATGCCTGTCGCATCCTCGTGTGTGACCCCTCGGCGCTGGACCGTGCCGACCTGCAGCACGCCGACCACCTTGTGCACTACGACCTGCCGTGGGATCCGGTCGCCATCGAGCAGCGCATAGGCCGCCTCGACCGCATCGGGCGCGATGGGCGTCCGCTGCACACGCACGTCTACCTCGGACCCGACGTGGACGGCTCGCTCTTTGAGGCGTGGTACCACCTGCTGCGCGACGGATTTGGCCTGTTCGATGCCTCGCTCGCTCCCGTGCAATCCTGGGCCGAGTCTGCCCGCCCCGAGGTGCTCCAGGCGCTGCTTACCCATGGCACCGACGCGCTGGCCGATCGTATCGAGACGCTGCACACGCAGGCTGAATCCGTCCGCACGGCGCAGCAGCACCAGGCGCTGTTTGAGCAGCCCGAAGCGCTGCACGCCGACCCGTCCGACTACGTCGACGCGCTCCACGACCTCGAATCCGACAGCCGCGCTCTCTACCGCGACATGGATCCGTGGATCACCAAAGCGCTGCGCTTCCATCGCTCCAAGCGCGGCTACCCCGACGACATGATGCGCTACCAGCCGGACTTCAACGGGAAAACGCTGATTCCCTTCGACACCATCCTGAACCGCTTCCTCCCCAAATCGGACAAGCCTACCACGTACCACCGCTCGGTGGCCGTAGCCAGCCAGCAGCGTCCCGACCGGTCGGCCAACCTGTTTCGGATAGGGCATCCGTTCCTGGATGCGCTCGTCAACTACTTCGAGTGGGATGACCGGGGCCGTGCCTACGCCATCTGGCGCACCAGCCGCCAGTGGAACCTGCTCGACCAGGAGGATGCGCTCTACTTCCGATTCGAGTTCGTGGTGGAGGCCGACACCGACTCGTTCGCTGAGGCCGGCGACACTGCCGCCCAGGCCGCTTTGCAGCGCCGCGCCGATGGCGTCTTTGCGCCGCAGTTCATCACCGTGTGCACGGATGCGCGCGGCCAGGTCATCAACAACGAAGGGGTACGCAGCCTGCTCGAAGCCGAGCCCGAGCGCCAGCAAGACGGCGGGGCCGACACCAACATAAAAGGCGACCGCCTGCCCGTACTCGACGACTTCGTGCCCCCGAAGCGCTGGGCCACGCGCTGCAACGAGGCTCGCGACGCCGCTCGCAACGCCCTGCTCAGTGCCGACACGCTGCACGAACACCAGCGCCAGGCCCACGCTCACCTCGACGCCGACCGCACCCTCACACCCGAGCACGCCGACCTGCTGCACGCCAGCATCGACACGCCCGCCGTGCGGCTCGACAGCGTAGGTGCGATCGTGCTCTCCGGGCAACCTATCCCGATTGAAGAAGAAGAATGAGAGCCTGTTTTGATTTCTTATTGGTAGTAGATAGAAGGTTAGTGATTACTGAAGACCTCATCCGCCGGTCATCCTGACGCCCGACGGCTGCCGGGGGGAAGGATCTCAACGCTGACCTCGCACGCTTGAAATCGCGCCCCGCACCGGAGCACCGCATCGCGCGTCCCCGAAGCAGGGGCTCCGTCCGCGTGACCTGAGATGCTTCACTGCGTTCAGCATGACGATAGCGGCTACACGGGCCCATCCCGTTATGCATCGTATCACTTAACGTCTGACTACTACCTTCTTATTTTGGGCTGCGAGGTGCATCTTGCCGTCCGTCCTCACGATGACATGGTGTTAGCGTACTTATTTGTCGACTTATTTGTCGACTTACTGATGTCTCACACCTGAATGTTATGGTGTGGGAGGGACGCGCGCTGAAAGGTGCTCTCCAGTCCCTTGCTCTCCAACGGGTTGTCATGTTGAGCAAACTGAAAATCAGTGCGTGCTTCTCGCATCTGCGCAACGTACCCCACTCTGCAACGACCCTGCAACGCACGGAACGGTATGCACGCACTTCCCTCCAATGTCTTGACCTCAAGACAAATATGCATGTGGCAACACGATTCATGGAGCGCGACCGCCGCCGGGCTTTGCAGGTATGGATTGCGCTGAACCGCGCCCAGCACGCCATCGACGCGCCGCTGCGCGCTCAGGTGGAGGCGCACGGCCTCACCATGAAGCAGTTTGCGGTGCTTGAAGTGCTCCTGCACAAAGGGCCGCTTCCGGTGGGCGAGGTGGGCGAGCGCGTGCTCCTTACCAGCGGCAGCATGACCTACGTGCTCGACCAGCTGGAAGACGAAGGCATGCTCGTTCGCCGCGCCGACCCCAACGATGGACGCGTGCAGCAGGTGGCGCTTACCGATACCGGACGTGAGTTCGTAGAGCAGGTCTTTCCCGAGCACGCCCAACTGTTGCAATCCCTGATGGACGCCCTCTCCACTCCTGAAAAAGAGACGCTCTTTCGGCTGCTCCATCGCCTGCGAGACAACGCAGCGTAGGTCCCCTGACCTCCTAACTGATTCCCAATCCCCATGGCTTCCGACGACACGCTTCAGGGCGTCCACCACGTATCCGCCGTTACCGGACGCGCCAGCTACAACGTGCAGTTTTACACGCAGACGCTGGGGCTACGCCTGGTCGCAAAGACCGTGAATCAGGATGATACGTCGTCATATCACCTGTTTTATGCGGATACGCACGGCACGCCAGGCACCGATCTCACGTTTTTCGACATCGCCCGCGCTCGCGATCAGCGCGACGGCACCGGGCTCATCACTGGCACGTCGCTGCGGGTGCGGGGCGAGGCCGCACTACAGGCGTGGGCCGAGCATCTGGATGCGGTGGGTGTGCGGCGTACGCCCATCCATCAGCGGGCCGGGCGCGCCGCGATCACGCTGTATGATGCGGAGGGCCAGACCCTGCACCTGGTCGACGATGCACCCGACGTAGACCGCGTCCCCGACACCACACCGTGGTCACAGTCCCCCGTAGACAGCGACTACGCCATCCAGGGCCTCGGGCCCGTCGAGATTACCGTCGATGCCGACGCCCCCACGCGCCAGGTGCTTACCGATGTGCTCGGACTCGCCCCCACCCGCGACTACACCGTCGACGCGCCCGACTCTGACGTGGGCCTTCCGCATCCCCCTGACACCGCCACCGTCTTTTCGATTGGCGATGGCGGGGCGGCTGCCGAGTTGCATCTGATTGAACGATCGGACGTAGGGCGCGGCTGGCTGGGCAAAGGCGGCGTGCATCACGTGGCGCTGCGCACGCCCAATGAAGACACGATTACCGACTGGCACGAGCGCATCACGAGCGCGGGGCTGAACGTCTCGCCCATCATCGACCGGCACTACTTTACGTCGATCTACGTGCGCGAGCCGGGCGGCATTCTCATCGAAATTGCAACCGATACGGGGGCGCCGTTCCCCGTGGAGGAGGCCGACGCCGGAAAAGTTACGTTGCCACCGGCACTGGAGCCGGACCGCGCCTCCATCGAGGACAAACTCACGCCCATTGAGGCTGCTTCCCAACCGGTGGCATAGCATGGTGTGCAGGGTCACGCTCTGCGCATCCCTCTGTGTTCTTTTGGATAACCAACCACTTGTTGATATGGCAACCAACGTTCTTATCCCGTTTTACTCGTCCTACGGACACACGTATCAGATGGCCCAGGCCGTGGCCGAAGGAGCAGAAGGCGTCGACGACACCGACGTGCAGTTGCGGCGCATTCCGGAGCTGGAGGGCGCCCGCCAGGCCATGAGTGGCCAGGATGCCTACGTGCAGGCGCAAGAAGCCATGAGCGAGCATCCCGAGGTGACGCACGACGATCTGCGCTGGGCCGATGGCATCATCTGGGGGTCGCCCACGCGCTACGGCAACATGACCGCGCAGATGAAGCAGTTCATCGACAGCACGGGCGCGCTCTGGCAGAACGGCGAGCTGGAAGGCAAAGCCACCGCAATGTTCACCTCTACCGCCACGATCCACGGCGGGCAAGAGACGACCATCCTGACGAGTCTGGTGCCGCTCTTGCACCTGGGCATGATCTTCGTGGGACTGCCCTACGGCGAGAACCCGCAGATCCTGACGACCGACGGCATTGGCGGTTCGCCCTACGGCCCCGCCACGCTGGCCGGGGGTGATGGCTCGCGTCAGCCGGTGGAAGAAGAGCTCCTTTCCGCCCGCAATCTGGGCCGCCGCGTGGCCAACGTATCCGAGCGCTTGAAGGGACTGTAAGCGCTCTACTGACTCACGACAACACCACAAAAAGCAGCCTGCTCCGATAGGGAGCGGGCTGCTTTTTTGTTGGCGTCGAGAGCTTGTTGGCTAAACGGGGCCTCGCCCGAGGAGCGATCCACTACTCCTCATCCAGAATGTAGATGTCGGGCAGGTTGCGGGCAATCTGGCCGTAGTCGAGGCCGTAGCCAATCACGAACAGATCGGGAATGTTGAATCCCACATAATCCAGTTGCACATCCGTGTCGTTTGATGTGGGCTTATGGAGCAGGGTCACCGTGCGGAGTGAGGCGGGGCGGTGCGACTCCATCATATTCAAGATAAACTGCATGGAGAGCCCGGTATCCACAATGTCCTCCACCACAATCACATCGCGGCCTTCCAGGTTGGCGTCAATGCGCTTGAGTTCGGTCACCTCACCGCTGGAGACCTTCTCATCGCCGTACGACGACAGCTTCATGAAGTCAATCTCGCAGTCGATGGTAATGTAGCGCATCAGGTCGGCCGTCACCATAAAGGCGCCGTTGAGCACACTTACCAGAATAGGCGTGCGGCCTTCGTACTCCTCGCTGATGGCCGCGCCAATCTCCTGCAGGCGCTCCTGGATGGTCTTGTCAGTCAGATACAGGCGAAACTGCTCACCTCGGCACGTGAGCGTCGTATCGGGAGCCTGGGGGGCCGTGTCGGTCAAATCGCGGGTCAAAGACATCGGAGGTCGTCGTCAGCTATGATCAAGGATGGGGCGATGCAACACGTGTCAACATACACAGGCGTGGGGGGAAATGGTAGCGGCAAACCGACTATTCACCCGCGTTCGGGCGTGGTTTCCAGCGCATCTGCACGACGCGGTCGGTGGAAGCGGTTACACGCACGGCGTGGTGGATGCGATGTCCCACGACCCACAGAATGCGCTTCGCATCTACAACAACCAGCTGCTGCGCCCGCCGATGCGGAGGCACCTTTGCGTCGGTGAGGAGATCGCTTACGGATTTATGGCCGGTCATGCCCAGCGGCTGCAGGCGGTCGCCCTTGCGCCACGGGCGTACGGTTACGGGGGGATGCCACTGCGCTGCATCCACGTAGGCGATGTTCGAGCTTGCACGGAGCGCGCGTTGCTCCGGCACATCGGTCTCGGCGCAGTGGAGCGTGCCCGTAGGCAGTTGTACGGGCGAGCCTGCAAGCGATACCGGCTGCGCACCGGGCAACTCGGGCGGATTGGCAACGGCCTCCAGATGGGTGCGCGTGCGCCACACCGTTGCTGCTCCGGCATCCACGCGGCGCCCGACCTGGGCATCCGTCAGATCTACAACGGCTTCCGCCACAGCCTGCGTATGAGCCGCGTCGGGGCAAGCCGTGCGCAGCAGCTTGTGGGCCAGGGCGGTCTGCATGACAGGCGTGGCCTCGCGGATGGGGGCCAGGTCCAGGCGTCCGCCGTGCGGGGTGGAGGCGTAGGCGGCGTCGAAGCGCTCGCGCAGTGCGGGTGTCCAGTGCTCATCTACGTACGAGCGCAGCAGCCGGGCGGTGTCGCTGATGCGCGCCTCGGCCTCCGATGCAATGTCGCGCAGCACGGGCAGCACCTCGTGGCGCAGGCGATTGCGGGTGTAGTCGGATCGAGTGTTGGTCGGATCGGTGCGATAGGGGACGCGGTGGGCCTCGGCGTATGCCTTGATGTCGGCCTTGGGCGTATGCAGGAGCGGACGCCACAGGCGTACATCGGGGTCGTCTTGCAGCAGGCGCGAGCGTGGCATCCCGGCCAGTCCACGCGGCCCGGTACCGCGCAGCAGGTGCAGCAGCACGGTTTCGACCTGGTCGCGCTGATGGTGGGCTACGAGCACGACGCGGCTGCCGTGTGCCTGCGCCACGCGATGCATTTCGGCATAGCGCACCTGGCGCGCCGCGTCTTGCGTGTTGCCGCTGAGCGTGTCGGGACGGTGCACCACCACGGGCCAGTCGGGCACGTGCCGGGCGGCCCATGTCTGCACCAGCGCGGTGTCGGCATCGGCGCTGGGGCGCAGCCCGTAGTTGACGTGCACGATGATGCCGCGTGCGCCTTCTGCATTTAGGGCGTGGACCAGCACCATTGAGTCGATGCCGCCGCTTACGCCCACGACCACAGGCGCAGTGTCGACCTCTGCATCCGCCAAAACCGATGCTACTGCTGCCCGAACTGCCATAGTGTGTGCGTATCCATCTATGCAGGGAGCCTCATGGCGATTTGTATGCGCAGAAGCAGACATCGCGGGGATAAACATCGCTAAAATGGGCGTCCACCACCGCCACGTCTGCCGCCCCCGCTTCCGCCACTCAACAAGCCACCAGCGGCGCCACCCAGTCGGCTCCCGGTTTCGTTGCGGGGCACGTTTAGCTGAAGCAGATTACGCAGCTGTCCGCCTTTTACGTTGAGGCTAAAGCTATACGACTGGAAGCGCCCGAAGGGGACCCAGGAGAAGGACATCTCCCATGCTCCCAGATCGCGGTAGGCCGAAAGCTGCGTAGTCGCAATCTTTGTTTGTACAGCATCGACGGTTGTCTGACCGCTTACGCGCCACTTGGGCGTTACGCTAAAGCTGAACCGCGTTCGCACCTCGGCATCGTGGTCGGCCTCACGGAATCGGCGACTCATGCTGTACCTCAGATCAAAATCGACCGACCAGGGAATCGAAAAGTCTACGCGTCCGGGCGATGCCGTGCGTGTTGAGCCCATATCTGCGCCGCCCATAGGAGGGCTTTCACTGGCCCCGGTGCGTCGTCCTCGTCCTCGCTCCTGACCGGTCCTCGATGACGGAGTGGGTGCATCTGAACTGCTCTGAAATCCGCCGCTTAGCGTAGCGTTGAGGCGCGTAAGCCGTACGGGGGTAAGCGGACTGCGAGCGGCCATGTATCGGTTCACAACGGCTAACTGCTCTCGGTCGTCCGATTCGGATACGTTGGCGTACTGGTACGGCGAAAGGGTGCCACGTACGTTCACATTGTAATCGCTAATTGAGGTGCGCGCACTCATGCTAATGTCGCTCAGGTTGAGCGAGTCGGCCGCCAGGTTGTACGACGTGCTGGCGTTTAGGCTTAGCAGTTGCACCGTATTTTCCTGGGTTGCTCCTGTTGAGTCGGTGCGCACCCGCTTGGTCTCGAAGCGGTTGCTTATGTTAAGGTCCAGGCTCTGCCGCTCGGTACTTCCCTGTACATCGCGCCCGGAAAAAATGTCGTAGCGTTGCACCGTGCCATCCGTATCCGACACATAGCTGCGGGTGCGCCCCCAAAACGGGTTGTTGAAATCGGGGCGATAGCTGTACGACAGCGACGGCTGTACGCGGTGGCGGAGCCCGCGGAACGAGCCCAGCTCAACGGGAAACGTCCCAAAAAACTCGGTATTCAGGCTTACGCCTGTTGAGAACTCGTGGCGGGCGGCAAACTCAGCTTCGTTTGTACGCTCAACCTCTGTTTCAACTGGCGTGCCCACCCCCGTTGTGTCATCGGTATCCAGCGTATCCACAACGAGTTGCTTGCGCTGCGTGCGCAGCACCCAGTCCGAGTTGTAGTTGATATTCGGTCGGATGTTGAGGTTGTAGCGATTGACCCGAAACGACGCACTCAGGGGGATGCGATGGCTCATCTCGACATCGAACGGGTCGGGCCGGTCCGGATCGCTGTGCCCTTCGCGGTATGCGCTGGGCGAGGCGAACGCTTCGTACCAGGCCACATCAGTAGTATCCGTAGGTCGATATACAAAATCGTTGTTAAGTGACCCCCTGTAGCTGGTGGTGATACGCTCATACCACGCCTCATCCTGGCCCACGCGGTCGCGTTCAAACGGCTTAAAGCTACGCTGATTGAAGCTAAGATCAGGCAGTGTGAGGTTCGTGTTACCCGAGCTTAGGTTCTGGTTCTGACTTGCACTTAAGGTAAGCTTGCGCCCCCCATCGGGCCAGTTTTTGGTGTAGTTGAGGCTGGAGTTGATATCCTGACGAACGGCGTCGTTGAAGTCGGTGGTGTTGTCCTGCGTAAAGTCTGACGACGTAATCAGGCGGATATTACCTCGCACTGATGCGGTTGGGCTCAGGTCTTGATTATGGCGCCAGCGGAGCTCGCCTTCTATGGATTTTTGGAAGTTCGGGTCTTCGGGCTTCCCGATGCGCTCAAAGAGCATATTAAGGTCCAGATTGCCATCGTAGTGGTCGGTGCGGCGGTACCGAAACTCGGGGTTAATTTCGAAGCTTCCGCCGGACCACACCCCGCCTCGAATGGCAAAGTCGGTGAACTCATTCATAGCAAAGTACCACCCAAAGTCGCGCAGATAGAAGCCGCGGCGCTGGTCTTCGCCGTAGGTGGGTGGAAGCGGTCCGCTGCGGCGGCCTTCGGTGTAGGGCACGATACCAAACGGCAGCCAGAGCGGGGTGGGAATGTTAAAGATATACAGTTGGATAGGGCCGGTGTACACCCATCGCTCGTTCATCACCTTCATGCGTGGAGAGCGCAGCGAGTACGAGGGCGTTTCGCCGGGCGGGCGGTCGTCGGTGGTGTAGATGCCGTCGGCCACGAACGTAGTGCGTTCTTCAAAGCGTTTGATGATGCCGCCCCGGAGCGAGGCATCGTCTGCACGAGTGCGTGCCTGGAGCACACGTCCCCGCTGCGAACGCAAGTTGAAGGCCAGTTCGGCGCCCCGAAATCCGTCTTCGCCCTCGCGCTCGAACACAGGAAACGGAATCCGCGCCGTGTCGGAGGGCGGCCCGGTGGCGCGCAGGTCGTCGTTATCGAAGCGGTACTGGATGGTCTGTGCACGCAGCACATTGTCTTGATACGTGGCCGAGGCTTCTCCATAGAGCGCCCCGGTATCGCTACTGTCGGGGTCGCCAAACGTAAGGATGAGCGAGTCGCGCGCGGCCAGTTCGATGGGGGCCTCCAGATCTCCCTCCTCGGCCCCCGTTGTGTCTGGAGAGGCTCCAACAGATGTATCGGCAGGCACGGCACCGGGGCGGCCCCCACGAGAAGTGTCTGGTACGGCAGTGGTGTCGGCTTCGGTGGTGTCGGCTTCGGTGGTGTCGGCTTCGGTGGTGTCTACTGCGGGGCGGGAGACCTCCGTCGTATCCTTTTGAAAAACAACGCCTTGGGGGCTTGCTGCCCGCACAGCGGAAGCAGTTGAAACGGCATGCGAATGGCTAACAAGCAGGCTACACAGCATACCCAGACACAGCGCAGCCCACCCAATGCGCAGCCAGGGCCAGTTGGTCATAACACCGTACAGCTTGATAATGCGGGATACCCAGGCAGATACTACGCCGCGAGGTTGGTGGCAAACGCCAGGTGAGCTGCGCCCAACACCCCCACTTCATTGCCCAGGTTCTCACGTTCAATGCAAACCCCCTCTTTCACCCCCGGAAACACCTGATTGTGCAGAGCTTCGCGAGCCGGGTCGAGCAAAAAGTCGCCTGCATTCGAGATGCCTCCGCCTACAATAACAACGCGGATATCGAGTAGATTAACGGCTGAACTTAGCGCGCATCCCAGCTTATGCCCAGCCCACGCCAGAATCTCGGCTGCGGCCTCGTCGCCTTGTTTGGCAGCCTGGTGCAAAGTGCGTGGTGTAAGCGTGCTCAAGTCGTTGCCCGTGAGTCCGTGGACCGTGCTTTCGGGACGATGGCGCAGGCGCAGGCGCGCGTGCTGCGAAAGGAACCGCTGTCCCAGGTACGCCTCAACGGCTCCGGCCACGCCCGAGTTATCGAGAGGGCCCTCGTAGTCAATGCTCATGTGTCCAATTTCGCCCGCCCCGCCTGTGCTTCCCCGAAACACGCGATTATTGTGGATAATGGCTCCGCCTACGCCCGTGCCCAGCGTCACCATCAGGAACGAGTCATATGCGGTGCCTACGCCGTAGTGAGCCGAGCCGAGCCCCGCCACGTTGGCATCGTTTTCGACTACGATGTGTGCAATGCCGAGCCGTTCGCGCAATGCAGCGCGCACATCGACGACTGCCCAATCGTCGAGGTTCGCAGGATAGCTTACCGTGGTCCGCTCCAGATTGACCGCGCCGGGAACGCCCATCCCCAGTCCAATAGGCGCGGGGCCATTGTGGGTATGCATAAGTTCCTTAGCCACGGCCGCAATGCGGTCGAGCACATGGGAAGGCCCCTGGTCGCCTTCGGTGGCCCGTGCACACTGGGCTACAACGCCCGTATCTTGTTCTACGAGCGCGCCCTTAATAGACGTGCCCCCTAAGTCGATACCAAGTGCATACGTACTCATAAGCAAGCAACAGTGGAAAAAGACAACGGGTGGAAGCCGATTCGTGGATTAGTCGATGCGGTGCACCGTTTCGTTGGGATACTGCATGCCGTACTCCTCGCGGGCAATGCGCTCGATTTCCTCATCGGAGAGCGAGTCGGCCAACTGCTCGTTCAAGTCCTCAATATCCTCGCGGAGACGTTCGTTTTCTGCACGAATGGTTTCGTACTCGCGATGCAGTTCAATGCGGTGCACCACGCTATGCGTATCCAGAAAGAGCACCCAGATCCCCGCCATGCCCAGTACAAACACAAGGCTCCAACGCAGCAGACGAACGCGGGTGGATGCAGGAAGCGGCATGATGCAGCAACAAGCAGTTTGGGTCCTAAACAAGTGACAGCTAATGAGCCGGTTACGCCGTGCGCGTAAAAGCATCGGCTCCAGGATACGTGGCTGCATCGCCCAAGCTTTCTTCAATGCGCAGCAGTTGGTTGTACTTTGCAAGGCGGTCGCTGCGGCTGGCCGATCCGGTTTTGATCTGCCCCGTACCCAGCGCAACCGCGAGGTCGGCGATGGTGGTGTCTTCGGTTTCGCCCGAGCGATGACTTACCACGCTGGTGAACCCATTCTCGTGGGCAAGTGCAATGGCTTCGACCGTTTCAGTGAGCGTGCCAATCTGGTTCGGTTTGATGAGAATGGAGTTGGCCGATCCCTCATCGATACCGCGCTGCAAACGGTCGGTATTGGTAACGAAGAGGTCATCGCCCACAAGTTGCACGCGATCGCCGATGGCATCGGTGAGTTGCTGCCATCCGCTCCAGTCATCCTGGTCCATCGCGTCTTCAATGGATACAATAGGATAGCGCTCGACCCAATCGGCCCAGTAGGCCACCATATCTTCGGAGCTGCGGGGCGTGTCGGGGTCGCTCTTCCAGAAGACGTACTGGCCGTCTTCATACATCTCGGCAGTGGCGGGGTCGAGCGCAATGGCGAGGTCGGTACCGGCGTCGTATCCAGCTGCTTCGATGGCTTCGACTACGCGCTCAATGGCTTCTTCGTTCGAGGCAAGCGCTGGTGCAAAGCCGCCTTCATCGCCCACGGCGGTGCTGTAGCCGTTCTTTGCCAGCACATTTTTGAGCGTGTGGAAGACCTCTACGCCCATGCGCAGGCCTTCGGCAAAGCTGCTGGCTCCGATAGGCGTAACCATAAACTCCTGCATATCCACCGTATTATCGGCGTGGTGGCCGCCGTTTAGGATGTTCATGAGCGGCACGGGCATGCGACGTGCAAGCGCTCCACCCAGGTAGCGGTACAGGGGCAGCTTGTGCGTTTGTGCTGCGGCTTTAGCGGTTGCAAGCGAGACGCCCAGAATGGCATTGGCACCCAGGTTCGACTTGTTGCTCGTGCCATCCAGGTTGAGCAGGGCTGCGTCGAGGCTGTGCTGGTCGGAAACGACGTGCCCAACGAGCGCTTCGGCAATGGTTGTGTTGACATGACCCACTGCCTGTGTTACCCCTTTGCCCAGATAGCGCTCGGCATCGTCATCGCGCAGTTCCACAGCCTCGTGTACGCCGGTTGAGGCCCCGCTGGGCACGGCGGCCCGACCACGAATACCCTGGTCTGTAATCACATCCACTTCGACGGTGGGATTGCCACGACTGTCGAGGACTTCGCGCGCGGTAATCTGCTGAATAGTAGGCATAGGGCAACAGAGCTTAAGACACAAGGGAATATGGCGGAGCATTATGTTTACTCATAAGAACGGAACCGCTGCCGGAAATAACAAGATGTCCTGCTGCATCCATTGCGAAAAACGGATAGGGACCGGCCTGTAGAAGCGTATGCGCAAGACCAATCCCGCATACTTTGTGGATGTATGAGATGTATGAAGGGAGAGAAGAGGTGGTCGTGGGGAACCTCCAAATGATGGTTATCCTGGTAAAAACGCTGACTGGGGCGAGCGATACCGCAACACCGTACCCGGATTTGGTATGAGCTACGCCTTGCTATAGTATTGGGTAGAGCGCGAGAAGGGCCTGTAGCACCGACAGCGGTCAGCCCCGAACCGTTCCGAGCAGGTAGGCCCTGAACGTCGGAGAGATCTGGATCACATTCAAGGGCTGGTTGATTTCATGGGCCATGCCGGCTGCCATGGTGCCCAGGGTGGCCAGTTTGCCCGCCTGAATCAGCTGGGTTTCCTTTTCCACGCTTTCGGTGATATCTGTACTGGAAGCAATGAACACATCCCGGTGGCTGAAAACCACCTTGACTACCTTGATGTTCACAAAAAAGGCCTGGCCGGTTTTCCGAAAGTGACGTTTTTTGGTGAACAGCATGGACCCGCCCCGGGTCAACCCCTGCATACCCTGTTTGATGGTGTCATCGGTTTTTTCACCGATTTCCAGAAAAGAGGTGCCCAGGAGTTCGGATTTGGCATACCCGTAATTTTCCAGGACCCGGTGGTTCACGTCCAGAATCTCAAAGGTCTGGCTGTCAATGATAAAAATGGGATTGGGGTTTTCATTAAACAGGGACCGGTATTTTTCTTCGGATTTTTTGTATTTTTCATGGAGTTTGGACAGTTCCTGGTCCTGGAGC
>NZ_JAWOAR010000212.1:0-13391 GCF_046498435.1 Longimonas sp.
TTTTGAATAAGTAATTTAATTTTTCTTTATTTACTTTCGATCCATTTGTTAGAGCATATAAATTATATCCGTTATGTTTAGCAATATCAAATTTATTTAATAAATCTATGTCTAAAAATGGCTCGCCCATCCCAGATAAAGTTATTTCAGTTATTTGAGGAGCTTCAGTCTTTATTTTCTTTTACGACGTATGGCGCGGTTTGGCGCCAGGTGTGTCGAGCCTCCGTTAGGCTGCTTCTGGATCTGTGGGCGTGGCGGCCGGAGCACCGTCGCCTGCGGTTTGCGGGGTGGGCGCGCCGTCGCCGCGTGGTGCCCCCGGACGCCGAATGCTGGCGCGGTATTCGTCGAGTGTGAACGAGTCCACCTTCACGTACTGCGCCTTGGCGTCTTCGGCCCGCTGCACCAGGTCGTATTCGTCCTGACTGATGATGCCCTGGTCGAGCGCTTCGTCGAGCAGGGTCAGCGGACGCGCTTTCGGCAGGTCGCCGCTGCGGATCGCGTCCTTGATCGTCTGCCCGATGTGATACGCCTCGCGGCTCAGGTCGAACGCATGCTCCAGCTGGCCAATTGGGTCGGTCGGGTCGTTATTGGTGTAGACGCCCTCGGTGATCCACTCGCGCGCGCCGTCTTTCTGCTGGATGGCACGGGCAATGGTGTGGCCCAGGTCGTCCGACGGGTCGGAGCCGATGGTATTCAGCCGCGACCAGGGCGCTACAATGCCGCGCAGTGCCCACGTAAGTCCGGGCACTTTCAGGTTGGTGTACAGCCCTTCAAACGCCTCATCGATGCGGGCGAAGGCGTGCTGAAGCGCCCAGTGCATGAACGGCTCCTGCTCTTTGGGGCGTCCGTCGCGCTCAAATCGTGCGAGCGTGGCGGTGGCCATGTACATCCACGAAAGGACATCCGCAAAGCGACCGGTGATCTTCTCCTTACGCTTCAGTCCGCCGCCGAGGGTGCCCATGGCCACATCTGCCCAGAAGGCGAAGCTGGCTGAGGCCCACGCAAGCTTGCGATAGTACTTCGCGGAGGGTCCGCCAACCGGCGACGAAGCGAGGCGACCGCGTGTAAGGCTCAGGCCAAAGGCACGGAATCCGTTGCGTACTACGTGGCCGATGTGCGGCCAGAACGCGTTATCAAAGGCTTTCACGTCGCCTTCCATGAGTGCCTCGATCTCTTTGAGCGCGTACGGATGGCAGCGGATGGCGCCCTGACCGAAGATCATCATGGTGCGCGTGAGGATATTCGCCCCCTCCACGGTGATGCTGATGGGCACGCCGGTGTAGGCGTTGGCCATCAGGTTTTTCGGGCCCCGCGAGATGCCGTTTCCGGCGAGCACATCCATGGCGTCGTTCACCGCGTCGCGCTGAAGCTCGGTGAACTGGTACTTGGCAATCGCGGAGACAACCGATGGCTTCTCGCCGTTGTCGACTGCGCCGTTTGTGTACTGGCGGGCAGATTCGAGCAGATACGAGTAGCCCGACATGCGCGCCAGCGGCTCCTCGATGCCCTCGAACTTACCAATGGAGAGTCCGAACTGCTCGCGTACCGCAGCGTGTCCGCCAGCCACGCGGGTGCAGTACTTAACGCCACCTGTAGCCTGGGCGGGCAGCATGATGCCGCGTCCGGCTGAGAGCGCATCCATGAGCATGCCCCAGCCTTTGCCTGCACCATCTTTGCCACCGATGATCGCATCGATGGGAACGACGACGTCTTCGCCTTCGGTGGGGCAGTTGTAGAACGCAATGCCCAGCGGATCGTGGCGGCGGCCGAGCTTCACGCCGTCGAGGTCAGTCGGCACGAGCGCGCAGGTGATGCCGAGGTTTTCGCCTTTGCCGAGATAATTGTTGGGGTCGTGCAGCTTGAAGGCGAGGCCGAGCACCCCTGCAATGGCGGCCAGCGAGATATAGCGCTTCTTCCAGTTCAGGCGGATTTTTAGCTCGCCGTCGTCGTCGCGGAAGACCTCGCCGTTAGAGGTCATGGCGCCTGCGTCTGAGCCTGCGTTGGGTTCGGTGAGGGCGAAGGCTGGCAGCATCTCGCCGCTGGCCAGCTTCGGCAAGTAGTGGTCGCGCTGTTCTTGCGTGCCGTAGTGCAGGAGCAGTTCGGCGGGACCCAGCGAGTTGGGGACCATCACCGAAATGGAGAGCGGCAGCGAGCGGGTGCCCAGCTTTTCGACGACGGCGCTACGCGCTTCAGCGGAGAAGTCGAGTCCGCCGTAGGATTCGGGGATGAGCATCCCGAAAAAGCCTTTTTCTTTCAGATACGCCCAGGCCTCTTCGGTCAGATCGCCGCGCTGGTGAATCTCCCAGTCGTCGACCATGTCGCAGAGCTCGTCGACCGGGCCATTGAGGAAGGCGCGCTCCTTGTCGGACAGCTCGGTGACGGGCTGGTTGAGCGTGTTCTTGAGGTCGGGTTTGCCGGAGAAGAGCTCGCCATCCATCCACACCGTGCCGGCGTCGATAGCGGTTTGCTCGGTTTCAGAGATCGCCGGCAGAAATTGGAGCGCTTCCATTGTGCGCATGACGGCACCAGAGAGCAGGCGGCGTAGCGGCGGTACGTTAAAAAGCGCTACCAGCGCGAGGTACGGAATCCAGACCGCGAGTCCGGCTCCGGCTCCGTACAGGGCGGCGGCTCCGGCTACGGCCCACACCGCGAGTGGTGCGCCGGTAAACCCAAGGATAAATAGCACAAGCACCACACCGGCGCCCACGCCCCAGAGCGGAAGTTGAGCGAAGATATCGAATAGGGGGAGATCCATAAGAATCACCTGGGTGTGAATGAGCAGAGCAGCGGCAGCATGCCGTTGGCCTCACAAGAACAGCCAACAGGAAGCGACAGTGTGTCGCAGTTAACACCGTTAAGTTACAACCCTAACATACTTAACAGTGTTATGTTTTGCAAGAACTCCACTTTTTTACCGGGTGGTGGATTCACCTCGCAGGATGGGTCGGTCTTGACGATGCGGAGGGAGGGTCGTCTCTGATCGGGAGCAGATTCCTTTCCCCCGCGCGGCTGTGAGTTGGGCACGAGGCATGGTGCCGAGCGGCGGGCCGTAGCACTGCTGGAGCAGGTGGGATGCATGGTGCTGCGTCGACGTGGGGCGTGCTTGCTGCCTACATGGGCTTTCTTCTTTCTCCTATTTGCTTCTGCGTAAACCGAGCTATTCGGCAATATCGCCCCGCTGGTGGGCGGCGTAGACGGTGGTGAACTCGGCGCCCAGGAAGAAGATTTGTGCGGCGTAGTACATCCAGAGGAGCAGCGCGGCAAGGGCTCCGGCAGCTCCGTAGGCCGAGACGGCGGCGGTGCTTCCGAGATACCATCCGATGCCGCTGGTGCCCAGGCGAAGAAGCACGGCTGTTCCGATAGCGCCCATCCACACGTCGTGCCACTGCACATCGGCATCGGGAAGGACGCGGAAAAGCAGCGCGCAGAGTCCGGCAAGCACAACCAGCGTGCCGACTTGCTCCGCAAGGTATAGGCTCCACACACCGCCAAGGGTACCGGCCAATCCACTGAGCACCGTACTGAGCACGAGGCTGCCCACCAGGCCCACCCCCACAAGCAGCACCAGCAGCAGCGAGAGGAGGCGACTGCGTACGAAGCCGCTGATGCCGGTGTGTACGGAGGTGGCGTCCCAAATAGTGTTCATTGCGTCTTGCAGCCGGGCGAAGAAGACGGTGGCACCAACAAGGAGCAGCACGCTGCCTATTATCACTGCGATGGTGCCTTGCCCGTCAACCGAAGCCTTGCTGAGCATGTCTTGCACGAGCGTGCGTCCGGCAGGCCCAACGACGGATTCGACCTGATCGAGGAGTGCGGTTTGCGCCTGCATGGATTGTTTTCCATACACGAGACGCGCCACGGCCAGCGCCAACACCAGCAGCGGCGCCAGCGAGAAGATGGCGTAGTAGGCGAGGGCCGCTCCCAGGCGCTCGGCTTTATCGGCGCTGTACGCGTTCCAGGTGGCGACCAGGAGCGCACGGGCGGTGGATGCGGACATGACAGCGGGATACTCGGGATACTACGGGCGGCAGCACATGGGACAGGCGTTCCAACGTGGGGAGGCGTGCCACGTTCGGAGGTCGATTTTGGATTTGGGATTGTGGATTTTGGAGGTGCTCTTTGGTGTAGGGGAGGTGAGAGGATGGAGGGATGGAGGGATGCGAGTCCGCACTGGCGGACAGGAGGTGGGCCTTCATAGATGCATCGATCTGGGCGATGGGAATCGAGGCGCTGTGTTCTCCCATAAAGCCATACAACACGCCCCCATAACAAACCGCCTCACGCGTTGCAGCGCAGGGCGGCGGGAAGCAGAAGCGCGGCTTCCAGAAGGGGGCTTATGTCGAAGTGAACGCTCGTGCACAGGTCCCCACCTGATTCTGTACGCACAAGCACATCCTCATACCCGCGTACCTGGGGGACCGGACAGGTGGCGTCCGGTAGATGCAGAGGCGGGCAGGCCGCCATGCAAATGCGTGAACTGAAGTATGATGTCCAGGAAGCATATACATCCATGAACATGCCTCACAAATCAGGTATGGGGCGTTTGCGTGCTTGCGTTTGGGCGATGCAAGGTCGAAATTAACGCTTGTTGTTTCCGTAATGACTACGGCCGCATTCGATACTGCACTCACCCGCCGCATCCTCTATGAAAGTTTTGGCCTGGCCAGCATACGCCAACACTACGGGCAATCCGTACAATCGTCTCCTCAGCGATGCGCTGGAAAAGCAGGGCATTGACGTGCATGAGTTTACGCCCGAGCGCGCCCTGAAAGGCTCGTACGACCTGTGGCATGTGCACTGGCCCGACGATGTGCTCAGCTATCCTTCGGTGGCCCGCGCTGGGGGGATGATGATGGCCGAGCTTGCACTGATGGCCTGGGCGCGAGCACGGGGCATCCCGGTGGTGTGGACGGTCCACGATCTGGGCCCGCACGACAACTACCATCCGCTGCTGGAGCGCCTGTTTTGGACGGGCTTCATCCCGCAGGTCGATGGCTACATCAGCTTGAGTGCAACAGGACGCGAACTGGCGCGCACGCAGCATCCGCGGTTAGAGCGCGTGCCCTCGAAGGTGGTGCCCCATGGCCACTACCGAACGGCCTATCCGGATCCTGTACCGAGGGCGGAAGGGCGCGAGGCGTTGGGTATCGACGACGATGCGCCGGTAATCCTCTACATTGGCCGCATCCGCCCGTACAAAAATGTGGGGCGGCTCATTCGGGCCTTCAAGTCGATGGAGCATCCGCGGGCGCGCTTGCTTGTGGCCGGCAATCCGGTAGACGCAACGCTGCGCGAGTCGCTTCAGTACGCCGCTGCCTCAGACCCGCGCGTGCGGCTGGACCTGCGCTTCATTCCGACCGATCTGGTGTCCACGTATATGGCCGCTGCCGACCTGGTGGCGCTGCCGTACGACAACGTGCTGCACTCCGGAGCAGCGCTGCTGGCCCTCTCGTTTAACCGTCCGGTGATGGTGCCTGCCCGTGGTGCCATGCGCGAGTTGCAAGAGTATGTGGGCAGCAGCTGGGTGCACACCTTCGACGGACGCCTGCTGGCGTCGAAGCTCGATGCGGGGCTGCACTGGGCTACCGAAACGGACCGCCCCGACCAGGCTCCGCTCGATCTGTTTAGCTGGGATGTGCTGGCTGAGCGCACCATCGACCTGTATCAGCAGGTAGCAGATACGCGTGGGTGACGGCGGGGCGAATTTTCGAGATCAGACGCGCCCCCAACGAAAAGAGTCGTAGCGTACGGCGGCTAATTTCATAATCCTGCAAAGCCTCGCAACGAGGCAACATGTGTGGTCTGCAACTGCGGCACGTTCTCACGTTCCATGCGTGCAGCGCCGATACACAATAGTAACTGCTGCATATGTGATCTCATGGCTGAAAGCAATGCCTTAAAATACATTATCTTGCATCTCTGTGAAATGCTGCAGATCTTTGGGGTGGCTCTTCCCACTGTTTCGCGCAGCCCCCAGGCCCATGGATCGCATTTACAATCCGGTGCACAACGATACGGTTACCTTCCGCACAACCGCCAATGAATCGGACGGGGCAAAGACCGTGATTGAAATCGAACTGCCGCCTGGCGGGCGCGATGCCGAGCACTACCATGATGCCTTTACGGAACATGTGGAGGTACTTGAGGGAGCGCTTACGATTGGCATCGACGGGGCCACACGCACGCTGCGGCGCGGCAATCGCACCAGCGTAGGACGCGACGTACCGCACTTTTTCGAAAACCGAACGGATGAGCCGGTGCGATTTCGAGTGGAGATGCGTCCGGGCCACCGGGGGTTTGAACACATGCTACGCATCTTGTACGGCCTGGCACGCGATGGCGCAGTCAATGATGAGGGGCGGCCCACAAAACTTACACATAGCGCAGCGCTGACCGATTTGGGGGGCACGACCCGCACCGCTACGCCAACGCTGGTGCGGTGGGGCATGCAACTGCTGGCGCAGCTGCCACCTGTGCAGAAGACCCAGGCTGACTTAAAGGCGCGCTACGTGCCAGATACCGATGCGTGAACTGATGTATGATCCCCCCTCCGGTTGTAGCAGAGTTGGCGTGAACTGGCCCCGAGTCGTGTTCGGATTATGCCCAAAAGGCATGCTGGATGTGATCAATGTTGGGCTCGTCGCCCCGACGCAGCACAATAGCAACCACATCGAAGCGCGCGCTGGAGCGCTCCATGCGATGCTGGTGCAGATACGCCTCTGATACCTTTACGAGCTGCTCCTTTTTGGATTCAGTGACAGCCTCCTCAGGGGCGCCATAGCCGAGTCCCGAGCGCGTCTTCACCTCTACAAAGACCAGATCACCCGTTGGCTGAGCCGTTGGGTCGTAACAGATGAGGTCGACCTCGGCACGCTCAAACCGGTAATTACGCTCAATTATATGATAGCCCCGGTCTTCCAGATACGATGCCGCCAACGCTTCGCCACGCGCGCCCAGATCAGTGTTGCTGCTCATAAAAATGGAGGAGATTGAATACAACGAACGTTCGCTTGTCGAAAACGGCTGGTCAGCATGTGCTATGCTGTCGGTGAAACGCTATCTCATGTGGGGGAATCGCATGGTGCGCCGCTCGACCCAATCCGGCTGCGACATTGCGGTATCGGTCCTCGACGGAGCTCGGCGGAGCCTGCGGAGTGGACATCACGTGCCCTGCTATGACGACGCATTAGACGCTGAAGGGTGCGGTGCACCGTTTGGAGACGAGGGACTTCCGGATTGCGTGTCGTCATTCCCATCGTGGTCATGGGCATCGCGGGGTGGTGTGGACTGTGCAGCCACCATGCGCGCCATCTGCACCAGTTGCTCTAGGGTGTCGGTGTCGTTCCGTTGTACAAGCGGAAGCAGCACCTCCGAAACCGACTCAAATGCCTCAATAAGTTCGATGAGCGCATCCAGGCGCTCGTGCAGCATGTCGGTGCGTGCAGTAGACGCCGGGGTTCCTACATCGGGCAGCTCGGTGCGGTAGCCCTCCAGTTGGGTTCGTACCGGCTGAAGTTCGCGCCGCTGCCGCTCCTCAATGATGCGTGCTGTAATCCGCCACACATTGGTGTCGGCCTGGTAGTAATCCTTGCGAGAGTCGGGCATACGCATTTTGGAAACGAGCTGCCACTCGCAGAGCGACCGCAGGTTCATGTTCGCATTGCCGCGACTAATGTCCAGCGCCTCCATGATTTCGTCGGTATTCATGGGCGCATCCGCACAGAACAGACGGGCATGGATCTGCGCCATTGTACGGTTGATACCCCACTGCGAAGCCATTTCACCCCAGAACGCAACAAACGAAGCAACGGCGTCATCGTATGCATCAGAGGCAGAGGGAGACGACGAAACGGACATACTGAAACCAGCGCGTACATGAGCATGCTTGATGCTGTACGTATTCCCACGGCCTACCAGATGGTTCCGTCTGTAACCGGTCCGAGGCACAGCTTCTGTGCTGTTTCTGTACGCGAACTGACCAACGCGGCCCCCATCAAAGCGCCCGTGCCGCGCCTCTTCCGGCGTTCCTTCTTCCTATTTGCATACAAGTTTAGCCCCGTGCTGGCCTGGTCGGATGCACACGACGGTACTGTTTTGTACGTTAAGAATGGCCGGTTCAGTGCGCCTCCTTCCGTGGCCATCTTTCGATGACCGTCTTTGCTACTTCTATTGTACCCTGATTTCTACCGGATCCCGATTTATGATCACACTCACCACCGATTTTGGGACGCAAGACGCGTATGTATCTGCCATGAAGGGCGTCATGCTCTCTATTGCACCTGATGCACGCCTGGTCGATATTACGCATCACGTTAGCCCGCAAGATGTGATGGAGGCTGCGTTTGTACTGCAAGGAGCGGTGCCGCACTTTCCGGCAGGTACGGTGCACCTGGTGGTGGTAGATCCGGGTGTAGGGTCGGAGCGTCGGGCCATCGCACTGAAGCACAACGATCAGTGGTTTGTTGGCCCTGACAACGGCGTGTTCTCGCTGCTCCTCAATCAGGAAACGCCTGATACAATTGTTGAACTGGATAATCCGAACTTCTGGCGTACAGAAACCCCCAGTTCAACCTTCCACGGGCGGGATATCTTTGCTCCTGTAGCTGCTCACCTGGCCGCCGGAGCGTCGCTCCACGATGTGGGGACGCCTATCGACGCTATGTCGTCGCTCCGTTGGGCCTTGCCGATGGTGGTTCAGCACTCGGTAGAAGGCTGGATTGTGGACATCGACCGGTTTGGCAACTGCATCACCAACATCCAGCGCGATACGGTTGCCGAGGCGTTTCCGAACATCGATGCCGACCAGTTGGCTGCCCCAAACCCCAAGCAACCGCTTCCGCTAAAGTGCTACGTCGGTTCAACGATTCTGGATGCGCTTCACCCCACTTATGCCGCTGTCGCTGAGGGCGACCCGCTCATGCTTTTTGGAAGCAGCGACTTTCTGGAAATCGCGGTCAACAGTGGGCATGCCGCCGAGCTGCTCAACATCCGCAAGAGCGATGCGGTAAAGCTGTTGCCCAGTTCGCTGGAGCGCGCTACCGATCTGCCCTAAGCGGATCGTGCATAAGCTGACTCTGCGTAGCGTGGCTGCATCTGTGCCACGCAGCCTGCCTCATGCTGCCTTGTTCTTCGCTCTCTATGTCCGACTCCGACGCGCCCTCGATCCTTCAGCATCTAAACGCGGTGTACACCCTGGCGTGTACGCTGGTTGGTCCCGATCAGGCGCGCACCCTTACCACGCGTGTCTTTCAGCGGGCTGCCACCGTGCCGCCCCGCGACCGGCCCGCGAATCGCACGCTCTGGCTGATGGAGTGCACGCTGAAAGCCTACAGCGACCACAATGCGTCGGAGCATGCCGAGCCCGATCTGCGGGCGCACGCAGCACAAGCGCTGGTGCAAGATACGCTTCCGGCGGCCTGGGCTGCCTGCTCGCCACGCGATCGCACCCTCCTGGCTGCCCGCCTGGGGTTAGACCTTTCCTCCGAGGCGCTGGCCTCGTTGGTTGACCTCTCAGCCGAAGATCTGGAAACAGCGGTGCGCTCGGCCCGCTCATCGTTGCGTGCTTCGCTTCGCGACATGCTGGTAGGCCCGCAGCGCATGCTCGTTGATACGGCGTTTCCCGATGCACAACTCGATGACAGCATCCGCACCTTCCTGCGCGAGTCGTACGGTACGCCGCCGTCGGCGCTGCGCAAGCAGGTGGCACAAACGGTTCAGACCGAGCGGACGCCATCGGCCCAGACGCGCACGCAACGCACCGCCCGGCGGCGGCGGCAGTGGCTCAAGACCGGAGGCGTCATTGCCGGATTGCTTCTGCTTCTGGTGCTGGCATGGAGCGTGCGTACGCTCTGGCCTTCTCCTTCGGAGCCCGAATCCGAAACCACCGACCTGCTTACCTTCTCGGTTCAACACGTCGGGGCCGAGCAGACGCTCCTCGACACGGCATCGCCCGACAGCGTGCAGGCGTTCTGGACACGCGAACAAGAGGCGTCCCTATCTGTCCCGCGCATTGACCGTGCCGATTTGGAAGGCCTCGCGGCGCTGCCCATTGATGCAGATCCCATTCCCGTACTCCGCTACCGCGACGTTGATGCTCGGGCGCCGCTGTACGTGTTTGTATACTCGTACGCCCAACTCGACCGGCTCGAACCAAACGCAAAGCTGCCCCGCGCTATCCGACAAACCCTGGATTCCGAAGATACGTTTGTCGAGCAATCGGTGGGCGAGCGGTCTGTGCTGCTCTGGCGCGTGCGCGACCATGTCTATGTAGCTGTATTTGCCCCTGCTGCCCGCGACACGCGCCCCCAACGCATCGAACCATAAGTGACCTCGACAATGGTTTTGGGGATTGCCGGGTGGATGCCCCTCCATCCTACCCGTCCTCCCCGAGGAGGAAGGAACCGTGGAAGGCGTTCCTCAAATCCCCCTCAGAGGAGGGGGATTTAGGGAGAGGGATTCCGTAAAATCATATAGAGCACACACTTCTGTGAAACGTAGCACCGTACGAATGAGCGCGTGTATGAAGAACGTTGGGGCGCACATGATACCGATTTGAAACGCACAACCCCCCACTTCATACCTGTCTTTACTTAGTGCTCTGTCAACCCTCATTTTGATGGTTGCCTTGCAATCACCCTCCCACGAAGCCTGTCATGGTGAGCGCAGTCGAACCATCTCCTTGGTGTTTAGCAGGAACTTTTCGGGACGGCACGACACGCGTATCCATCTTGGTTTAACCCACAGAATGACCTGTGACAGAGCACTACTGCTGTGTCAAGGATAATTTTTCGGGTTGTGTGATAGTATGGAATCCCTCCCCCTAAATCCCCCTCCTCCGAGGGGGACTTGGGAAGGGGCACCTCACAGTTCCTTCCTCTCCGGGGAGGAAGGGTAGGATGGAGGGGGAAATACGCATCTGAACCCAACCTTTCAGGGTTGACAGAGCACTACCAGGCGCCAGCGCCATCTCTATTGGCACGTCTGGTACGCGTGAGTTCGCTACGCATGGGGACTGCCCATGGACACTGAGCAGCAGAGCGCCCCGACTGCTGGGCGTTGAGATGCTTCACTGCGTTCAGCATGACTTGTGTTGGGGGTTCGAGGGGCGTCGCCACCGCATCTCGCCACCGCATCTCGCCAGCGCATCCCGCCAGCGCGCCCCAACAAAAAAGTGCCCCCGGCCTGGTCCCCACCAAGGCGGCCGAGGGCACATACTGCCAGGCTGCGGAACAGAGGCAGCCACGATGTGCGGCAGACGAACGTGAAGCGAGAGATGGCACCACCGAGGCCGGACTCCAGCCGCTGAAGAGACTCCGCAAAGGAGCTTTCCAAACGGTTGTGAGCCGGGCGCCTCGTGTTGTGCAATCCCTTATTCGTCTGCCGCATGGATCCGTTTTCGGGGCCGAAGATCAGTGACCGACGCTGAATTCACCACCGGCGGGCCGACATTCAGGCGCGCGACCGCGCTAGGGCTCCTTAGGTTGAGTGCTATCCCTGCATCAAGCGGTGCAGGCTTCGCATCCCCCTAACGCAACCAACTGGTGACGCCTATGACCTGGACCATTGACCGCGCCCACTACCCGAAAGCCTCGGGCCGCTACACGGTAAGCGAACACGCCCAACAGCGTATGCGCCAGCGCGACATCGACCGCGCTACGATCCGCCGGGCGCTGCGCTACGGACGGGTGATTTACGCCCGGGGTGCGGCTCACTTTGTGCTCGGACGCAAGGAGGTGGAGCGCTACGACGCGGTGCGCCCCTCTGACAACGGGGTGCAGGTGGTGGCCACGCGCATCAAGAACGGCACGATCGTGACGCTCTACCGCAACCCCGACGAGCTGCCTCGGGCGTAGCATCCCTCTCGCGCATCCGACCCAACCCCCAAAGGGCCCTCCCGATTTCGGCAGGGCCCTTTTCAGATGCTATTGCATGGCACCCGTACGCTACAGTTTAATCGGCTTGCCGAGCACGTCGAACGGCCAGTTGTTGGCATCCGGATACGTGGCAGCAATCTGCAGATTGGGAGCCTGGCCGTGCCAGTCGTAGCTGCGCGGATCGCTCGACAGCCCTTCAATGTCGAGCAGGCGCTCGGTAAGCGGCGTGTCTTGGAGCCTACGGTGATATGCGCTGATGGCTTTGCTCACGTCGTTGGCACTGGTCCAGGGCTTGAAGGCATCGCTTCCGCACAGGGCTGCAATGGCACTGCGCTGCTTTTGCACGGACGAACGGCGAGCCTGGTGCGCGTCGGGCGCGTACATGGATGTGGCCGGTACGGCATCTACGGTCTGCGCGCGCTGTTCAGCAAACACCGCAAGCGTAGCAGCCGTCAGCGGTGTGAGGGCGCACTGCGCAAGCTGCCCCTCGGTCCCATACAGCACCAGGCGGGCACTTCCAGATTCCAACTCCAGCATCACGCGCTCTACGTCGCGCGCCGACAGGGCATGAGGTGTGAGCGTAGCGAGCAGGTCTTCGAGCCCCTGGGCGCGGTCTTTCATCTCTTGGATGATCTGCTCCTCGCTCAAAATAGACCGAAGCCGCGGAAACTCAATGTCGACCAGGTCGAGCATGCGCCGCCAGTTGGCCCCATGCTCCTTCGGGTTCGGATAGTAGAACTCACGGTCGCGCTCCAGGTCGGGGTCGTGCACCAGGATGTGCGTGAGGCGATCATTGGTGCGGGCGTAGACGCTGAATGCGGTCATAAGGTGCGCACCCATCGTTTTGCGCCCCCCAGCAATGGATCCCACCAGCTGATTCTCATCGGGCCGCGTGCGCTCTTCTACGAGGGCGTAACACACATTTGCAAAGCGCGTGTCGTCGCCCATGTCGCGAATGTCGTCGAGCGGGACGCCATTGGCCTGCGCTACATGGAAGTCAATTTCGACGGGCTCAGGCCGCTCCAGCACATCTTCCCAGAAGGGCGTCCAGCGGTCCTTGGCGGATTCAAAGGGCTCGCCAGTAAAGGGGTTGAGGCGGTCTTTGCCAAGCAGCAGCGCTTCGACAAAGGCTTGTCCTTGCCGCGTTGTGACCACATCCACCGATGCTGGGATGCGCTCGCGGTTGTAGTAGATCTCGAAGATGGTTTCGGTAACCACCGCCGGCGACATGCCCACGGCAATAATGAGGTTGTACGGACGCGCAACGGCCATGCGATAAGAGGATCGGGGAGTGGAAGCGAGATATCTTACTAAAGGATACCTACTTCGGCGTACAGGAGCAAGCGCTTTTTGATATGGGTCTTGACATAGGGATGCGCGCTGCGGGCCCTACAACAAAAAAAGCGGCAGCTCCACTGTAGAGCTCCCGCTTCCGCGCAAGCGGCTCTCTACAGTCCGCGCGGTGAGAACGGGCTGCCAAAGCCGCTGTTTCATCCAGTTACCGGAGAGATAGACCGT
>NZ_JAWOAR010000126.1:0-4598 GCF_046498435.1 Longimonas sp.
CTGGCCGGGGACCTGGCCCGGGTCTGTCTGGACCAGTCATGGATCGGCCGGGCCGCCGTGAATTTTCTGATGGCCGCAGATTTGGCGGCAGTGGAAGCGGCCCTGGGTGCCAGAGGGTACCGGTATGTAATGATGCATGCCGGAAGGATCGGTCACCGGGTCTATATGGCAGCCCAGGAGCTGGGAATGGGATGCTGCGGCATCGGGGCCATGTATGACGGTGAAGCAGCGGACCTGCTGGGGTTGACTACTCGGCGGAGCCGCTTCGCTCAAGATGACAGCATGTAAGAGAGGTGCGTTACTACCCTAAGATTGACCTGTGACAGAGCAGTAGTGAATGCAGAGGGCAAAGGTCTGTTACACTCCAATGAACCCGATTTATCTACGCACACCTCACTCGTACGCCCCGTTCAAAGTGATCAGCTTTCTGCATGACGGATTCGGGCATACGATGGCGACGCTCGAAGACAGGTGCACGCGCCACCATAAAACGCTAATGCTCGGGCACCGGGTGGCGCGTTTCTCCCGCTCCATACACCACAAACTTCTGCGTAGTCAGCGCTTGCAGACCCATCGGACCGTAGGCGTGCAGTTTGGTCGTTGAGATGCCAATCTCGGCGCCCAGCCCGAGCTCGCCGCCATCTGAAAAGCGCGACGACGCGTTTACGAGCACGACCGAGGCATCGACCGTGCGTGTAAAGTGGCGCGCGGTGGGCAGGTCGTCGGTCACGATCACCTCGGTGTGGTTGGATCCGTAGGTGGCGATGTGATGCCGAGCGGATTCACCATCGTCTACCACGCGCATCGCAATGGTAAGGTCGAGGTATTCGGCGGCGTAGTCGTCTTCGGTGGCTGGTTCCACGCCGGGCACGCGGGCCTGCACCTCTTCGTCGCCGCGCACGGTCACACCAGCATCCTGTAGCAGCTTGCACGCCCGGGGCACGTACGTGTCGGCGACGTCCTCGTGCACGAGCAGCGTCTCCAGCGCGTTGCAGACGCTCGGACGCGAGGTCTTGCCGTCGATGAGCAGGTCGTCGGCGATGTCGAGGTCGGCCTTGGCATCCACATACAGGTGGCAGACGCCTTTGTAGTGCTTGATAACGGGGATGCGGCTGGTTTCGTCGACGAAGCGGATGAGCCCCTCACCTCCACGCGGAATAACCAGGTCGATGTGCTGGTTCAGCGTGAGCATTTCTTTCACCGCGGCACGGTCGGTCGTCGGCACCAGCGTGATGGCGGCCGGGTCCACATCTTGGGCTTCGAGCGCTTCGTGCAGGGCGTCGGCAATGGCATGGTTGGCGTGGAAGGCTTCGGAACCGCCCCGCAAGAACACGGCGTTTCCGGCTTTGAAGCAGAGCCCAGCGGCGTCGGAGGTGACGTTGGGGCGGGCCTCGTAGATCATGCCGATGACGCCCAGCGGAATGCGCATGCGCCCCACTTCGATGCCGCTGGGACGCGTGGTGGTGGCCGACATCTGTCCGACGGGATCCGAGAAGCTGGCGACTTCACGCAGGGCGGTTGCCATTTTCTGGAGGCGTGTCTCGTTAAGCACGAGTCGGTCGATCATAGCATCGGGCAGGCCATCGTTGCGGGCCCCGGCCACATCGGTGTCGTTGGCATCGAGAATGGCGGCCTGGTGGTCGAGCAGCGCATCGGCCATGTTGTGGAGCACGCGGTTTTTACGTGCGGTGGAAAGGGTCGCTACCTGCCGCGCCGCCTGACTGCACGCTGCGGCCAGCGATTCAATCGAGGGGTCGGTTGCGGTTGTTGATTCGGACATTGCGTTGGCCATACGTCGAGGTCTCCGTGTTGTGAAAGGTGCGGTGCGGTGCGCGAGGCACGTACCTATACCCCACCCAGAGCCGCTTGTGCCAATGCGTAGCCGGGCCTATAGCAACACCAGATCGTCGCGGTGAATAACGTAATCGGTCGGAGCCGTGTCAAGGATGCGCGCGAGCGCCGTGCTTTGCTTACCCTGAATGGCTCGCACATCCGCCGCACTGTACTGCGTGATGCCTTTTGCAATCGGGACCGAATCCGTTGCTTCGTGCTGGGCCACCACTACCGCATCCCCCTGGGCAAACGTGCCCTGCACACCTACAATGCCCGATGGCAGCAGCGAAGCCCCCTGCTCCCGGAGCGCTTTAGCCGCGCCTGAGTCTACGAGCAGCGTGCCGGTGGTGGGCAGCGCATGGCGCATCCAGTGCTTTCGGCTGGAGAGTTGGCGGTCGGGAGATGCCCCCGTGAACAGCGTGCCGGGCACCGTACCGTTATGCAATGCATCGAGGTGGGCGCGCTTTTTGCCGTTGATGATAACAGCCGGTATGCCCCGGTCGGTGGCTTTCTCGGCGGCTTCGATCTTCGTGCGCATCCCCCCGGTAGCCGCTGCGTGATGGCTCCCTCCTGCCAGCGCATGAACCGACGCGTCGATCCGGTCTACGTTGGGGATGCGCGTGGCATCCGGCGTGGTGTGCGGATCGGCGTCGTAGAGTCCGTCAACGTCGGAGCACATCACGAGCAGGTCGGCCTCGGCCAGCACGGCCACGAACGCCGCCAGGTTGTCGTTGTCGCCTACGTGTAGCTCCTCGACGGCCACGGTGTCGTTTTCGTTTACAATGGGCAGCGCGCCGGTGTCAATGAGCGCTGAGAGGGTGTTCTTGGCGTTTACGAAGCGCGCCCGGCGGCGTAGATCGTCGTATGTGAGCAGGACCTGCGCGCACGGGACGTCGAAGAGGCGGCTCCAGTGCTGCATGAGAAGCGACTGCCCGATGGCGGCCATCGCTTGCTTTTCGGGAATGGTGAGCGGCGCGGTGGTATCCATGCGGCCCTGCGTGGCGCGTCCGGCAGCGACGGCCCCCGACGATACCACAATCACGGTCTTGCCTTGTGCGCGGTGCTCCCGAATCCACTGCGCAATGGGAAGCAGGTAGCGTGTGGAGCAGCCACGTGCATCGGGCGCGATGAGGGCGCTGCCCACTTTTACGACGGCGGTTTGCCAGGCGGGCAAGGGCTGATCGTCAGACATACAGGGATGGGTGTGTGAAGGGGAGGGCAATGCCATTCAACCGCTTGAGACAATTGCTGATATGACCCAACCCTGCCATTGCGAGCGCCAACACGCTGCATGACAGTTTATCAGCTACGAGACGTTGAAACGAAGGCTTGCTCCAAAAGTCCCCGTGTTTCGTCTTAGAAGGTAGGGCCTCCATATATGGATAGGCCAATGCCTCACCATACATTGCACCATTAGGATTAGAAACTAAATTATATGTGCAGATGCCACATGCGACCATACTTTTTTTGGTGAATTAGCACTATAACCAAAACAATTACCCCTGTGACCTCAATCCGCGTTCTCAAAACGCTTTCCCCCCATGGATACAAAAAACTGTACCTTACAGCCCACCTGGTGCCTTCAAAAAGGCAGCCCGCTGGCCCTGATCCTCCTGCTCCTGTGGTCTCCTCTGCTCGTGGTTTATGGGCAGCCCACCCCAAGAGTGGTCGAGGCTTCGTCTCCTGATCTCTCACTGTTTTCTGTTCGCGTTGTTGAGCAAAACAGGCTGCTGCTGGGCGATGCAGCACCCCACTTGCGCGAGCAGGCGATGCAAAACATCATCGACCATAATCGTAATGCCCCAGGGACCTACGACTGGAGCGGGGTAGGATCGGCTCTCGTTCGTATCTACCAAAATGATCCGGACCCGCAACTGCGAATCATGGCCGTCTCTGCCATCTACACGATGGGGGATAAGCGCTCGATTGATGCCATGAATCGTCATAACTGGTTTCTTCGAGACGCCCGCGCACAACGACGCTTACCTTACACGCCTTCGCGAGCCGAGCGAATAAGCGACCACGCGGTACGGATGTACTATCACACGGCCAATATCCAGCGCGCGGATGAACGTATCCAGCGTCGGATCGCCCGACATACAGCCAAGGCGCTACAGCACAACGAAAGAGCACAAGAGCTTAGTAGTCGGTTGTCCCCTGAAAACAAACCATAGGATCGCTTTATAGGCAAGATCTGGAGCCACGATATACTTTTATACATGCAGTCCCTCAAGTACTGAAGTCCGGTGCACTGCATCGGACTTCTGCTTTGGGGGGTTATACGAATTTAAAGGTAGTCGCTAATCCTGAAGAGATCGATGTTGTCAGAGGAAAGATAGATCCCAGACCCGCTTTCGACAGGGGGTGGGATTGTCCGGGGCATAATGCGTTCCTCATGATGCTCCTAAAGCGCATCTCTTTACGTGTTAACATTCCCCCTCCCCTGCACCAGGCTTACCCATGTAGAGGCGGGGATAGTGTACATTCAACATACCATAACACAACGGGAAAACGGATAGGCTGCGCGTAAATTAGGGAGTGTTCGGTGTCCACCTAACCATAAAACGCTGCGCCATTATGCCTGCTTCCTCTCTCCATGCGCCTCCTCGTGTTAGTATTGGACTTCCGGTATACAACGGAGCCAACTATCTTGAAGCTGCCCTTGATTCGGTATTGAACCAGACCTTTACAGATTTTGAGCTTATCATCTGCGATAACGCTTCGACCGATGCAACCGAGGCGATCTGTAGGGCGGCAGCCAAACG
>NZ_JAWOAR010000227.1:0-8172 GCF_046498435.1 Longimonas sp.
ATTTTGCTTTCAAACGGATTGCCGACCAACTGCCCAAGGAGTATCGCCCGTGGCTGTAGTGCTCTGCCACAGGTCATTCTGTAGGTTAAACCAAGATGGATACGCGTGTCGTGCCGTCCCGAAAAGTTCCTGCTAAACGCCAAGGAGATGGTTCGACTGCGCTCACCATGACACGCTTCGTTGGGGGATGATGCCAGGGTAACCATCAAAATGAGGGTTGACACAGCACTACTGTAGTGTCAACCCTCATTTTGATGGTTGCTTTGCAATCAGCCCCCACGAAGCCTGTCATGGTGAGCGCAGTCGAACCATCTCCTTGGCGTTTAGCAGGAACTTTTCGGGACGGCACGGCACACGTATCTATCTTGGTTTAACCTACAGAATGACCTGTGACAGAGCACTACCGCCCCTCACGATATGTGTAGTCTGCACCTGCGTATGTTCTTGCCCTCTCAACTCGATGGAATCTGGGGGCGGCTTGTTCGTATGCTTAGTGTATCTCTTGCGGCATTGCGCTGCCGCTTCTTCTTTTCGCTTGCGTTCCTTGCTCTATGACGGATTCCTCAACGACTTCGTCTGCATCCCCCGAGCCCAGCGGTTCGGCAACGAACGCGGCATCAGCAGACGTCGCGTCCCCATCAGATGCTCCTGATGCTGTATCTGACAACGCGTCTGATGGTGCATCGGGCAACATGCCCGAGCGGGCCACGGCTGCCGGACTCGGCACGTTTACGGGGGTGTACCGCCCGACTGTGATGACCATTCTGGGCCTCATGATGTATGTGCGCGAGGGCTGGGTCGTGGGGCAGGCGGGCCTTCTGGGCACGCTGCTGATCATCGTCGGGATGTTCATCATCACGGGCACCTCGGCGCTTTCGCTCTCGTCGATCACCACGAACATCCACATTGGCGCCGGAGGCGTCTTCTCCATCATCTCGAAGTCGCTGGGTCTGGAAACGGGCGGAAGCATTGGCATCCCCCTGTACCTGGGGCAGGCGCTTTCGGGCGCGCTCTACATCTATGGGTTCACCGAGGGCTGGCTCTACCTTTTTCCCGAGCACTCGCCGTGGCTGGTGGCCTACAGCCTGTTTGTGATCACGTTTGGGATTGCTGTCGCCTCCTCGAAAATCGCCTTCAAGGTGCAGGGCGTGGTGATGATTATCATCCTGGTGTCGATGGGCTCCATTGCGCTGGGGGTTACGCAGTTCGGCGGCAACGCGACGCTGCACACCCCGCAGCTCTGGGGCTCGTTCGAGGATGTGTCGTTCTGGGTGCTCTTTGCGATCTTCTTTCCGGGTGCTACGGGCATCAAGGTGGGCGCAAGCATGTCGGGGGCGCTCGCCTCGCCTCGCAAGAGCATTCCACGGGGCACCCTGGCGGCCGTGGGTACGGCCTTTCTTGTGTACGTGGGCATGGCCGTGTGGTACAGCGTGGTGGCCGATCCGGCTACGCTGCGCGCCGAGCGGCTGATTGTGCTCGACCGCGCTGCCGTGGGCGAACTGGTGTTGGCCGGGCTTCTCGCATCCACCTTTACCGCCACCATTAGCACCATGGTGGCCGCCCCCCGCGTGCTGCAGGCGCTGGCCGAGCAGAAGATTACGCCCAAACACCGCTGGCTGGGGGCGCTTACCGACAGCGGCGAGCCCCGTAACGCCACCATTGCCACTGGCGCGCTGGTGGCTGGCGCCCTGCTCCTGGGCGGACTCGACAATGTGGCGATTCTCATCACGATGTTCTTCCTCGTGATCTACGTGATGATCAACGCGGTGGTGGCCATTGAGCAAAGCCTGGGACTGCTGTCGTTTCGGCCTACGTTTCAGATTCCGCGTGCTGTGCCCATCGTGGGCGTGGCGGCCTCTACGCTGGCGCTCTTTGTGGTGAACGCGGTCTTCGCTCTCGTGGCACTGCTGATTATCGTGGCGCTGTATGTCTACCTGGTGCGCCGCCAACTGACCACGCCGTGGCAGACGGTGCGTAGTGGCATCTTCGTGTCGCTGGCCAACTGGGCCTCGAAGCACGTAGCCCGCACGCTCGACGAGCCCAACGAACGCGCCTGGAAGCCCGACCTGCTTGTGCCCGTCACTTCGCGGCCTGAACTCGACGGGGCGTTTCGCTTCCTGCGCACCCTGGCCGAACCGAAGGGCTCGCTCCGCATCATTGGGGTGCAGTGCACGGAGCAGACCGCGCCCTCCTCGAATGGACTGAACCGCCTGGAAGAGGTCACGCGCACCTTCCGCAACGAAGAGCTGCTGGCCACCTCGTCGCTCATCAAGGCGCCGACCTTTTTGGAGGGCGTGGAGATGAGCGCGTCGGTGCTGCGGGGCACCGCCTTTCGCCCCAACATCTTGTTCGGGCTGGCCCACCGCCACGATGCCGATGCCATTCAGGGCTTCATTGACATTGCCGAAAGGCACGACCTGGGCACGGCGCTGCTCTACGAGCATCCCGAGGCCGCCCTTAGCCAGGAGCGCCGCGTGAACGTGTGGGTCACCGACCAGAGCCCCGAGTGGTCGCTCGGCATGCGCATGCCGAACCTGGACCTGCCCTTGCTGCTGGCCCTGCAGATCCGCCACGACTGGAACTGCACGCTCCGCCTGGTGACCATCTGCTCCGACACCAACGAGATGCCGAACGCCCGCCACTTCCACGAGCGCCTCATTGAAGATGCCCGCCTGCCTGCCGACACCGAGTCGTTTGTGATGCAGGGCGATTTCTTTGATAAGGTGGAAAAGGCGCCTGAAGTGGATCTCAACATCTTCGGCATCGCCCGGGAAGCCGACCCCGAAGCGATGCGGCGTCTGGTGGAGATCACCGGCACGTCGTGCCTGTTCGTGCGCGACTCGGGCCGCGAAAGCGCACTGGCGTAGCAGCGAGGGACATCCGACACCGTCTGCGCTGGCACTTGCCGCATGCGTCGGTTACGTTGTGAGTCCCGCCCTACTGCTTATTCGCGTCTCCGCCCATGCCTCTTGTACATTCTGACTGGCTGGCACCGGTCCGCAGCGTGTGGTGCATGGTGGGCCTGGCCGCGCTACTGCTTGTCCTCGGTGCCTGCACGCCGGTCTGGGCGCACCCTGCCGATGCATCTTCGGATTCAGCGAGGACGGTCTCTGCACCGGTGCGCTACACCGCGGAGCGCTTCACTGTGTCGGACGGGCTGCCGCAGAACTCGGTGCAGGCGATCGCCCAAACGCCGGACCGCTACCTCTGGATCGGCACGCGCGATGGTCTGGCGCGCTTCGACGGGGCGTCGTTTACCACGTTCACGCCCAGCACCACCCCCGCGCTGCCCAGCTCGCATATTACTGCGCTGGCATCGGGCCCGGATGGCACACTCTGGATTGGCACGGCCGCAGGTCTGGCCCGCTACCGCAACGGCACCTTCGAATCGCTCGCCGACCAGCATTCCGCCTGGGCCACCTACATCCGAGAACTAACCGTAGCCGACGACGGCACGGTCTGGACAACCCCCGAACACATGCTCCTTCGGCACCGCGCCGATACCACCACTGCGCTCCGCCCGCGCGACTGGCCGGGCCTGCGGCCTCGACTGATCAAAAATTTGCATGTTGACACGCAGGACCGCCTCTGGCTCCTCTACGATGACATGCTGCAAACCCAACGGGCGGATTCGATGCACACGCTCAGGCGCGGCAGAGCGCTTCCCGATGATAATCTCGTTGCCATTGGCGACGGTCCAGACGGCGCAGTGCAAGTGGGTACAGAATCCGGACAGCGCGTGCTGGTTTACGCGGACTCGGTTGTAACGCGCCCCCATTTGCTGCCCGAAGAGGCATCTGCCGATGCCTATGCATTTAGTCGCGAACCTGACGCCTTCACCTGGGTGGGCCGCTCCGACGTTCTAACTGCGTATCGGAATGCGGATTCGGTCTTCACGTATGCTCCCGATCCGGCCCACACGTATCCGCCCAACGTGTTTTATCGCGACCAGGCGGGTACCATGTGGGTGGGCACCGAGGGCGGAGGCCTGCTGCGGCTTAACCAGCCTCTTTTCACCGTATACGACGTGACGGATGGGCTATCGTACAATGTCGCCCTCTCGCTCACTGAAGGTCCTGACGACGACATGTGGATTGGCACCAACTGCCGCGGCCTCAACCAATGGGCAGATGGGCAGATGACGTCCTATGTGGATGATAACGTGCCGCCCGATGCCTGTCTGTACGCTGCCACAACGCGCCACGACAGTACCGTGTGGGTGGGACATAACGATGTGGTGCGTATCAATCCCGATACGGGCGCCAGCACCCGCATCCCCCTGCCGTACGATGCCTCGGGCCAGCCGAAGCGGGGCGATGTGGTGAAGGCGCTCTACGAAGACCCGTCCGACCCCGAGGTGCTGTGGGTGGGTACCATCTACGGACTCTACAAGCTGCGCGGTACCGAGGTGCAGGCCCGCTACACCACCGCCGACGGGCTACCGGCCAACCGCGTGCAGTATATCCACCGGTCGGAGCGCACCGGTGCGCTATGGCTCTCTACGCGGCAAGGTCTGGCGCGCCTACACGACAACGAGATCACGGCCCTCACTCCCGAAACGGGATTTCCGTCGCGCAGCCCGCGTGCAATCTACGAGGATCCGCAGGGCGCGCTCTGGATTGGCACGTACGGCGACGGCCTCGTTCACTACGCCGACGACACGTTCACGGCCCTCACCGAATCCGACGGGCTGTTCGACAACGTCGTGTCGGCGCTGGTGCCCGACGGCAACGGGGCGCTCTGGATGAGCGGCAACCGGGGCATTGCCCGCGCTCGGCTCGACGACCTGTACGCCGTGGTGCAGAACCGCCGCACGCGCCTCCCTACGGTGGACTATGGCCAGGCGGCCGGGCTGCTGAATCCCGAAACCAACGGCGGTTTTCAGCCCGCTGCGGCCACCGATGCGCAAGGGCGCTTGTGGTTTCCGACGCTTGGCGGCGTAGCGGTGGTAGATCCCAACGAAGCCGTTGCCGCTGCCCAGCCGCCCCCGGTGGATGTGCAGGGCGTGTCGTACCAACGCGAGCCGCTCTCGCTCTCGGGACCCGAGAATGAACTCCCGCTGGGCCAGCGCAGCTTCGATATCCAATACACCGGCATCAACCTGAGCCGAGCCGACGCCGTGCGGTTTCAGTACCAGCTCCAGGGCGTCGATGCGTCGTGGCAGCCTGCTGGGGGGCGCCGCACCGCGTTCTACACCAACGTGCCGCCGGGGACGCATACCTTTCGGGTGCGCGCCGCTAACGAAGATGGCGAGTGGAGCGCGCCCGCCACACTCACATTAACCGTGCCGCCGCACTTCTACGAGACCACATGGTTTATGGGGCTCGTGGGGCTTGTCGTGGTGATGGGTCTCGTGGGTGCCTATCAGATGCGTACGTACCGGCTGCGCAACCGCAAGGCCGAGCTCCAGCGCCAGGTGCGGGCCCAGACCGCGGCTCTGCGCGCCGAGAAGCAGCGTACTGCCGAGGCGCTCGACACGGTGGCCGAGCAAAAAGAAGCCATCAGCGCCCTGAATGCGGCCAAAAGCCGCCTCTTTGCCAACGTAAGCCACGAGTTTCGGACGCCGCTCACCGTGGCGCTGGGCCTGCTCGAAGACTGGATCGACGCCGACGATGCCGATCTTGCAGATTCGCTGCGGGCCGACCTGGAGCAGGTGCTTCTGCAAAACCGACGCGTGCTGCGCCTGGTGAACCAGCTCCTCGACATCGCCCGGCTGGAGTCGCAGTCGCTGACCCTGCGTGTGCAGCCGGTGGCCCTTGCGCCGTTCCTACAGCGCGTGGCCGCCGCCTTTGAGCCGCTGGCGGCGCAGCAGGGCATCACATTCAACCGCCGCCTGCCGGGCGACATCGGCTCCGTTCCGGCGGATCCTGAACACCTGGAGACGGTCGTTGTGAACCTGCTCTCGAATGCGTTCAAGTTTACGCCCGCCGAGGGCACCATCACGCTCACCGCAACGGTACACGACGAGCGCGATGAAACTGCCTGCATTCAGGTAGCGGATACCGGGCCGGGCATCCCGCCCGAGGACCATGACGCCATCTTTGAGCGGTTCGTGCAGACCCATCGCTCGGACGCTGGAGGCACAGGCATCGGGCTGGCCCTGGTCAAGGCGCTTACCGAGCAGCACGGCGGCACGGTGTCGGTCGAGAGCGCCGAGGACGACGGCACCACCTTCACCATTGCGTGGCCGCGCCACGTGGGCGCGCTCCCCGACGAAGCGGTTGTGGTAGATGAGACAGCTGATGGAACAGGCGATGGCCTTCCGCGCCCGAATGCCGCTGCCCTGCCTCAGATTACGTCCCCTGCGGAGGCTGCGACCGATGCTGATGCGAAGGACGATGCCTCGCATCCCACCGTACTCATTGTTGATGACAACGCCGACATCCGCGCGTATGTGCGGCGGCACCTGGCGGCTCGCTACCACATCATTGAAGCCGACGATGGCCAGGCCGGGCTGGAGCAGGCGCGCCGACATACGCCCGACTGCATCGTATCGGACGTGATGATGCCGAGGGTAGACGGCGTGGCGATGCTGCGGGCCCTGCGCGACGACCCGGCCACCGACTTCATTCCGGTGGTGCTGCTCACCGCCCGCGCCGAGCTCGACGACAAGATTGGCGGCCTCGACGCCGGCGCCGATGACTACCTGACCAAGCCGTTTCGTCCACGCGAGCTGCGCGCCCGCATTCGCACCCTGCTGGCTCAGCGCATGCGGCTGCGCGAGCGGTTTCAGGCGGATCCGCCCGCCGCGCCGGCCTCGCCCAACGACACCCCGCCGGTGGTGCAGGAGGTGCAGGCGGTCATCCACGAGCACCTGGCCGACCCGGAGCTGAGCGTGAAAGACCTTGTGGATGCCCTGCCCATGAGCCGGTCTACGCTCTACCGTCGCCTACGCAAGGCCACTGAGCACTCGCCCAGCGACCTGATCTGGCAGGTGCGGCTGACGGAAGCCCATCGGCTCTTGGCGCAGGGCGAGGGCAACGTGAGCGAGGTGGCGTACGGGGTCGGATTCAAAACGGTGTCGCACTTCAGCAGTCGCTTCCAGGACCACTTCGGCGTGCCGCCGTCCACGATCCGGCCCTCCGTGTCGCAGGACGCGTAGCAGGGTGGTCTTCCTACTGCATCGGCCCATCGCACCGGCGTGTTGGCGCGTTATCTGACACGCTCAGGCAACAGATTGACACACTCACATAACGCATCGGAGGCTCGGGGGCGGTATGCTGTGGGTGTCGCGTTCTGCCCAACAGCCCGCCGCCAGGTCGGTGCACTGCCTATGCCTGATGATACCCCTTCCTCTGATTCGCCGTCGGACGCGTCGGATCCGAGTCGTCCTAACGACAAAAACGACGACAGCGATGCCTTGGACGAATCAGAGTCGTCCGCCCCAGCGCCGCGCATGCTCTCGCGACGTACGCGCCTGGAGCTAAGCATCTTACAGGCCACGCTGCGCACCTCGAATGAGCCAACCGATTCAGGTCCAGAGACGCCGGATTCGGGCGATGCGGATGCCTCGGAGGATGCAGCGCCCGACGCATCCCCCTGAATACGGAGGCCGCTCCAAAACCCCCGCGTAGCGCCTACAAACGGCCCTTTGACGCCGGTGTATCACCCGTCTGACACATGTTTGACACGCTCACGCAACAGATTGACACGCTCAGATAACGCAATGAGCAGGCCCGTTGGGTAGGATAGAACCACATGCGTCCCGCTCGCTGGGACGATTTGACTCAACATGTGATCTACCCCCCAATTTGCCATGCATACCGATCTGCTCTCCTGCACCCTGTTTCGTTTCTTTCGGCTGCCCGTTCGTCTGCCGTGCCCCGCTCTGACGCGCGCCTGCGTGCTCATGGGAGCCGTGCTCTGTGCGCTTCTTCTCTGCGCACCCGCCGCCCAGGCGCAGTCCGGCGACATCATCTACGTGGATGCCGACGTAGGCGGCGGCCCCGGCGACAGCTGGAGCACTGCCTTCTCCGACCTGAACAATGCGCTGGAAGAGGCCTCCGGCAGCGACGTGATCGTCATCGCCGCGGGCACCTACACACCCGGCACCGACCGCAGCGACAGCTTCACCATCACCGGCGACCAGGACGGGCTGAAGGTCTACGGCGGCTGGGACGGCACCGAGTCGTTTGCGGACATTTCTGACGTGGAAAGCCAGCTCGACGGTCG
>NZ_JAWOAR010000354.1:0-6905 GCF_046498435.1 Longimonas sp.
TTCAGCGGCACAATGTCGCGAGGCAGATTGGCAAGCGTGTCGGGCATCGCGTCGAAGGCTTCGTCGGCGCGCTCCTGCATGGCGGCGGCCAGCGGATCGCTCGGGTCCTGTGCCTGAAAGACGCCGTTCACCACCAGCTGCTGGTTCGTGATGCCCAGATCGCGTAGCTCGCCACTGGAGCGGGCCGCCTCTTTCAACGCAGCGTGTTCGGGACGACTCACCAGCACGAGCGTGGTGCGGTCGCTGTCGTTGAGCGCATCCACCGCTTCGGTGTAGCGATCTTGCTGCGCCTCCAGCCCCGACACCGGACCCAGGCACGACGCGCCTTCGGGATTGTCTTCAATAAAGTCGCTCCACGCCGCCGGCAGTTCCAACAGGCGCAGCGTGTGGCCGGTGGGCGCGGTGTCGAACACGATATGATCGTACGGAGCCGTCGCCTCCGAATCCGCCAGAAACTGCGTGAACTTGTCAAACGCGGCAATCTCGGTGGTACAGGCCCCGGAGAGCTGCTCCTCAACCTGCGCGACCGTTTCGTCGGGCAGCACGCCCATCATGGGTTCGATGACGCGCTCGCGGTAGGCATCCGCCGCGTCCTCTGGATCGATGTTGATCGCCGAGAGGTTCGGCACGCTCCCCACAGCTCCCACGTCGCTTCCGACCGGCGCTTCGAGCACCTGCTCCAGGTTCGACGCCGGATCGGTGCTAATGAGCAGCACATTGTGTCCGGCATCGGCCAGCTTCACCGCCGAGGCGCACGCCAGCGACGTTTTGCCCACGCCGCCTTTGCCGGTAAAGAAGAGATGGCGCGTGGGGCTGTTCAGGTAGGAGAGCATATCTTTAAAATATAGGTGTTTAGGGGGATACGAAGCGATGGGGCAGGCAGCATCAAGCATACCGCGCTACGCCGGTTCGAGGCCCACGAGTTGGGTCAGTTCGTCGCGTGAGGGGTAATCGCCTGTATGGACAATCTCGCCATCCACAAGGATCAGTGGCAGCACGTCTTGCCCCTCACTCATCAGCGCATCGTACACGACCTGCGTGTCCATAAAGGCTTCGGGTTTGGTGCTCGGATTGTAGCGCGTGACCTCCGCGCCGTGGCGACGGAGCCAGCGCAGCGCGCCGGAGAACGCCACGAGCGTGTCGTCGGCCTCGGGACCACACACTCCGGTAGAGCAGCACATGGGCGGATCGAACACATCGAGTTTCGGCATAGCTGAAAACGAGTCTTATTATTTTACATCGTCGATATACGATATAACAAGATCAGACGGTGGTTTCGCTGTTGCAATAGCATTCATGGCCTGTTCATTGTGTGTGATACTGTGAGATTAATCGCCGGATGTCGTCCAGCCTTGCAGTATGAAAGCTGTATCGTATCTACAAAATGAGACTTGATCATACGTGCTGGTTGGTACCGCGATTAGCGTGAGGCTCCGGCGTGGGCGAAGACTGTAGGACAATAGAATAAGCAGCGTGGGCGAGGAACGTATGCCAATGACTGTGTACCGATTGTCGGACTGGTCTGTCGTGAAACCGGATCGGCCCGCTTCCAGGTCTACCCAGATACAACAACCGCAACGCTCCAAGAGATCGTTTCAAGGAGGTCGTTACTGAAGAGACCGATGAAGAGGCGCTCATTTACACCGATGACAACCGTTCGTACCTATGGCTTGAAGATGACAAGGAACCGCGAGAACGGATGGCGATCAACCACTCCACTGGTTGGGCGGCCGACCGGGACGGGGATGGAATTCGGGAAGTGCACGTGAACACCATCGAAGGCATTTGGACGGGCTTGCGGAACCGACTTCGGCTGTTTCGAGGCGTGCACAAAGACTACCTGTTGCTGTGTCAACCCTCATTTTGATAGTTGCTCTGCAATCATCCTCCCACGAAGCCTGTCATGGTGAGCGCAGTCGAACCATCTCCTTGATGTTTAGCAGGAACTGTTCGGGACGGCACAGCACGCGTATCCATTTTGGTTTAACCCACAGAATCACCTGTGACAGAGCACTATCCGGATATATCGCAATGTTTGAGTTAGCCTTCAACCACGACCACGTGAGTCCCGACATCCTACAGCGCATGTGTGGACTATAGCTTCACCATAGACTTAACATGAGCCAATTTTTAATAAGAAGTCAAGCAAATTAAGTCATGCGTTTAATCTGGAAACTTATCATACTTGGCGTCATGCTCGGCGTTGGAATTGAGCCGTTACATGCACAGGACCGCAACACGCTCGATGGATGTCCAGCGGAAGTAGAGCGGAATCGGTACCGAATTGAGCAGTTTCTAACTGCCGAGAAATGGGCGGAAGAACGTGCCGAATTAGGCCTCCCCGAGGGAACAGGCCAAATCCAACTGCTCACTGATCAGATCAATCCCGATGTATGTCAGCGGCTGGGAGAAGGAAGTTACGTATCTGACTGGCTGGACCGGACATTCTACAGCGTGGGATCCTATTATGTGAAGGTCTCTTCGTACAAACCAATAAATGAACGACCCAACCCTGATGAGCTTGCTCCTGTTGATGCGAGCATGATATTTGTCACGCTTGGAGATGACAAATACGAGTTGCATGGTATCTATGGAGGATCTCTCGTGTTGGATAGTGCACCGGAGTAGGTCTGCCGGCCTTTAGCGACCCGACGACCCGCTCACGGCCACGCACTGGGGGCGGCCGCGGTGAAGACTCGCTTCTACACTAAGAACCTGTTTCGATTTCTTATTTCGGGCTGCGAACGGCTCCGTTGGGCTGCAAAGGACACCATCGGCGGGATAGATTAAGCAGGGGCTACATAGTCATAGGCAGCGGCCATGTAGTAGCTGCACCAGGTGACAATGCCCAGCCACTTCGGCGCGTTTTCCATGATGAAGTGCCAGTCGCCGTATCGGTACAGGTAGGGATCCGAAATCGAGTCCAATCCAACCGCGGTCGCGAGCAAGCCGAGGGCCACAGCGAATACCAGCGGACGGTGACGCACAATGATGCCGCGAAAGTGCCACAGATAGATGAAAACGGCACCTCCTAAGAGCGCATACACACCTTTCTCGGGCACGCCAAGATCGGGCAAGAGTTGCTCGTGCAGCATAAAGAAGTCGTCGACCAACAGGTAGCTCGAGAGCAGCGCTGAACATCCCAAAAAACGGGCTGCGCGTCGCTCCTGACGGTGCCAGCAGCACAGTGCTGCAAATGCACAGATCGAGGCGGTGGCCATCCACAGCAAGATGCCGAGATTCGACAGGATGCTTGTAAATGGATGCAAATCGGCGATCGCGAATACATCGCGTGTCATTACGCCAAAGGGAATCTGCCAGGCAACGTGAGCCCCCAAGACGAAGAGCAGTACCAGCCCTGCGGGAAGTGCGACATATAGAAGTAGGCGGAGTGAGGACATGCGTACAAGCGGTGTATTAGGGGACAGACGTAACACTGCAATAATACTATGGTAACACCACTATTGTATTTTCCGCCACGGCGCTGAGTGCTGTACGTCTTTGGAGCAAGAGCGACACGGGTATTAACGCATCGTCGTAGGCGACCTGGATTCCCTGACCGCCGCCAAAAAGAGGGGCACTGTGCTTCCGGATGAAAGAGAGAGAGCGGTGTGTACGCTTGTCGTGGTGCGCTACTCCGCGTCGGTGCTGTCGCGGCGCATTTCGCGCTGGCGCATGGGCATGGCGTCGATGACCTGGAAGATGGTTTCTGGGGCGGTCACCTGGTCGTAGCGGCGTTTCTCGGTGCCGTCTTTGCCGATGAGCAGCATGCGAAAGGCATCGGGCGCGATGTCGAATTGAGTGCGCAGACGATCGGCTGTGTCGGCGTGCAGTGGCGTGCCCTCGTACGTGCTGGGGCCGTGGGCGAGGAGCGTAACAACGATTATGTCGCGCTCGCGCACGCCGTCAAGCTCGCGGTCGAGACGCTCGTGCTGTGCGGTAAGGGATGCGCTGGTATCGCTCGGGGCAAAGATGAGAAGCGGACGGTGCGTCCACCGGTGGTCGGCGAGATTGAAGGTGGTGGTGTCGGGCATGGCGGGGGAGGTGGCTGATGCAGGCAAGGAAACCGCAATAAGCAGCAAGATCCCGAAACTGAGGCTCCGAAAGCGGGCGGGCAGGGACATGGCACAAACGAGACAGGGGGACCAAAGAGAGGCGTCGGTGGGCACCGGAACGGAGCATTCCTCACCCGAGCAGCAGCCTGAGCATCCCCCCAACAACAGCCACGGCGCTAAGCACGAACGTGGCGGCGGTGGCGGCGAGCACGGCGAGGAGCGACCACGGAGTGATGAAGCGGATCATGGCGCCGTAGCGCAGGAGCAGGCCCTTGCTGTCCATGACGGCGGTGCGCATTGCCCAGAGGCCCTTTACGAAGCGCCGCAGCCGACTGCCTTGTTTGGGGCCAGGACGTACGGCGCGCGCGGCCTTGGAGGCGGCGTCTTTGTCGACATCGAGTTGGTCGCGGAGGCGCTCGGGCAGGGCCATCAGGTCGCGCAGGCCCTGGTAGAAGAGCGCGAGCACCCCGGCGGGCAGGAGCAGGAGTCCGGCAAGGCCAATGGCAAGGAGCTGGGCGAGTCCGTGCGCGGGCCATCCGCCGAAGAGCGCCCACCAGGTGCCGAGGCCTGCGAGCAGCGAGGCGATGGTGAATGCGCCCACGCCACGCACGAGCCACGATGCCAGCCGCGCCAGCGTGGCGACTTTGGTGGAGGCATCCGCATTGGAGAGGGACGTGTTGGAGTCGGGCATGGCGGCAGGGTCAGTCGGACGAGGCGGGTTCGGCGGGGGCCAGCGTGTCCTGCTTTACGGCGTCAAGATGCGCAAGGGCGGCGTCTTCGTCGGTGGGCAGGTCGGCGTTGAACACAGCGTCTTTGATAGCACCGGTAGCGCGGCGTTCGGGTCCGCTGAGGCGGTGCAGCATCGTCTCGAACAGTTCGCCCCGGCGGAGGGCTTCGTCTTTGATCTGCATCAGATAGTTGAAGGCGGCGTCGTGCTCGTTGGGGATGTCGCCGTCCAAGATCGCCTCACGAATCCACGTTTTGGCGATGCCGACCGCTACGCCCTCGTCGATGCCGAGCGTCTCCATAATCTCGTACCCATCTACGGGTGGCTCAAAGTTGCGCAGGCGGTCTTTTTCTTCGACCGCGACCATCTTCTTTTCCACGCGGTCGAACGCCTTCAGGTAGCGGCGGCGGCGATGCGGGTTGCCCGAGGTCACATCGCTGCGCACGAAGATCATCAGGTCGTCTACGTCGTCGCCCGCTTCGTAGAGCAGGCGGCGCACGGCAGAGTCGGTGACGTCGTCGTCGACCAGCGCGATGGGGCGGTGATGCAGGCGGATGATCTTCTGCACGTACTGCATCCGCTCGTCCATGGGCAGTTTGAGGCGGCGGAAGATGTCCGGAATCATGCGGGCGCCGCGATCCTCGTGGCCGTGGAACGTCCAGCCGTCTTGCTTCGAGTAGCGCTTGGTGTCGGGCTTGGCGATGTCGTGGAAGAGCGCAGCCCAGCGCAGCCAGCGGGTGTCGTCGGCGTCGCGGTGCGCGGTGCGCTCGGCCAGGTTGTCGAGCACTTTGAGCGTGTGGTAGAAGTTGTCTTTGTGGCCGCGTCCGTTGCGTCGTTCAACGCCCTTCAGGCGCTGCACGAGCGGAAGAATATGCGCCAGGATGCCGCTCGCCTCCATCATCTTGAAGCCGATGGAGGGCTGGTCGGCCACGATCATCTTGTTGAGCTCCTCGGTGATGCGCTCCTGGCTCAAGATCTCGACGCGGTCGGCGCGGTTGGTCATCGCCTCAAACACGCGGTCGGACACCCGAAACTCAAGCTGCGTGGCAAAGCGAGCCGCGCGTATCATGCGGAGCGGGTCGTCGTCGAACGTCTCCACCGGGTCGAGCGGCGTGTCGATGGTCTCGCGATCCAGGTCGCGCTGTCCGTTGAACGGGTCGATGAGCTGCCCAAAGCGCTCCGGATGCAGGTGCATCGCCATCGCGTTGATGGTGAAGTCGCGGCGGTGCTGGTCGTCTTCGAGCGTGCCGTCTTCCACGATGGGCTTGCGCGAGGAGCGGCGGTAGCTCTCCTTGCGAGCAGCCACGAACTCCAGCACGAGCGGGTCGGCGTCTTCGTCCACACCCGGGGCCCACGGGGCCGGCAGGCGAATGGCCGCGGTGCCAAAGTTGGGGTAGACGTGCGCGGTGGTGCCGCCCAGGTCGTCGGCTACGGCCTCGGCCAGGGCAATGCCCGTGCCGTCGCCCACCGTCACAAAGTCGAGATCGGTGGTGGGGCGGCCAATCAGCAGATCGCGCACCAGCCCGCCCACCGCATAGGCTTCGATCTCTTCCTGGGCCGCGACCTCGCCGATGCGCTTCAGCAGGTCGGCGTATGGTCGGTCGCGGAGGGCAGTGCGCAGTTCGGTGGACATGGAGCGTCAGCAGGGAGTCAGTACAAATGGTCAGTGCACAGCATAGGCGCACGTGTTGCGCCCGAAAACGTTCGGACGAATGGGAGGACCGCTCGCTGCAGGAGGGAAAGAAGAGAGGTAGATAACCCCTGGGTTCAACGGTCTCCCGTGTACGTGTTTAGCGACGTGCCGATAGCATTCGCCTCACAGATCGCCGGGGATGCAAGCGATCCCCGGCTATGGGTTTGTTCGGTTTCATCCCTTCCCTTAGCCCGGGATCAGGAGCGAAGCGTATATCCCGGGCGGCCAACGTCTCCGGCGAGAGAGACCATCCGAGATACACGCGTCTCTACTACTGATGCACCAAGCGCTGAAGCACCGGCCACGTATCCACCACCTCGTCGCGGTCTACGGCGTAGAGCACCGGCTGCGTGGCCACGGTCACACACGCATGGTTCGGCACGATGCGCAGACGATCGCCCACGCCCATCGTCGCGCCGCCCGGCACCTG
>NZ_JAWOAR010000313.1:0-6332 GCF_046498435.1 Longimonas sp.
TACACAACGCGTATCACAATGGACGACGTATGGCCTGGGTTTCTCGATATGTAGCCGCGGTACTGATGGGTATCATTCTGCTGGCAGGCCCTGATGCCGCAGCCGCACAGACCGCTGATCTCTCGCCCGAGGCCGATGTCTCGCTCATCACCATTCTGCCCGGCCCCGCCGTCTACGAAGCCTTCGGCCACAGCGCAGTGCGTGTGCACGACCCAGAGCAAGGCATCGACCGGCTCTACAACTACGGCACCTTCCAATTCGACCGCTGGTTTGTCCCCAAATTTTTGTACGGTCAGCTCGATTATTATTTGAGCGTGGCCTCGTTTCCAGCCGCGCTGCGGCATTACGAGCAGCTCGGGCGGCCCGTAGTGGAGCAGACGCTCAACCTCACGCCCGAGCAGCGCAGCGCCCTCGTGGGCTTTCTACGCGTCAACGCCCAGCCCGAAAACCGCGTCTATCGCTACGATTTCCTGTTCGACAACTGTTCGACACGGATTCGCGACGCCTGCACCGACGTGTGGCCCACCGTCGATTGGTCCGATGCGCCCGACCCGCAGCTCACCTTCCGCGAAATGCTCGACCGCTACGTATCCGACCGGCCCTGGACGACCTTCGGCTTCTACCTGGCCCTGGGTCCGCAAGTCGACCGCCCCGTAACGCCCCGCGAGGCCATGTTCTTACCCGATTTTCTACTGGATGCGGCCGACCAGGCCACGATCGACGGTCCCTCTGGCCCCCAACCGCTCGCCGCTGCGCCCGACACGCTCCTCTGGATCGACGGCTACACGCGGGCCGAGGCATCCTTTCCGTGGCCCGCCGCGCTGCTCTGGATCTTGCTCGGCGTAGGCATTGTCGGCACCGCCCGGCAACGGGGTAGCACAGCGGATTGGATGCGGGCGTTCGACCGGGTGCTCTTTGGCGTGATCGGCACGGCAGGGGGGGCGCTGGCCTTTCTCTGGTTCATCAGTCTGCACGAGGTCACCAACCAAAACCTGAACCTGCTCTGGGCCTGGCCCACCCATCTGGTGGCGGCGGCGCTTCTTGGGCGAGGGGGCAGCGCGTATCTGCGTCTCTACTGGCGTGCCACGGCTGCTGCCGCGCTGGTAATGCTGGCGGGCTGGCCGTTCTGGCCGCAAGGGCTCTACGACGGACTCATCCCGCTCGTGGCGCTGCTTGGGATCCGGGCAGCCTGGCATGGACGCGTGCCCGGGCTGCGCACGGAAGCATCTGCGTAGCTACAGGGGCTTAGGCCGCTCACGAGCGATCCATCTCCTGGAGCAGTCGGCGGGCGCGTTCCTTGTAGATGGGATCCGTCACGTCGCGCTGGGGCATCGTGATTGTGCGACGCAGGTGCTCGCGGGCCCGGCCGGGGCGGTCCATCTCCAACAGCGTACGACCAAGCTCAAAGTGATGCACCGCCCGCTCTTCAAGATCGAGCGCGGTCTGATAGTCGGCGCGGGCCTCCTCGAACGAGGCATCAGGCAGGCCGCCGTAGACCAAATTCACCACGCGCCGGGCAAAGAAACCCAACTGAGCGACCTCAAAATGCCAGCGGCCCCGCACATGGTATGCCAGATCGTTGTCGGGGTCGAGTTCGATAGCGCGATCGGCATACTCGCGTACCGTTCGCGATAGCTCCACCTGCTGCCGCGTGCCTGAGATGACAGCCAGGCGTCCGGCGGCAACGGCTTTCGTGAGATGCGCGTTCGAGCTATTGGGAAGCAAGTCGACCGCCTGTTCTGCTTCCGATAATGCCTTGCGGCACAGCGCCTTGCGCTCCTCCTCGTCCTCAATACGCTCGGCCACATCAGTGCGGGTTCGGGCCAGGCGCCAGAGGATTCCGCCATGTTCGGGATGCTCTTCGGCCAGCGCGTCCAACTCCTGCATGATACGCCTGAACTCGCCGGTCTGCCGCTCGTCTTCGAGCGCTTCGAGCCGGGCATCAATCGAGTCAGACGGCAGCGGAGTGGACGTGAGCGTTTCCTGCGCCTGGAGCACCGCCCGATCTTCCGGCGCAAGGTCAGACGGTGCCTGAGCGAGAACGGGGACGGCCCATATCCCAAACAGAACGGCGAAGAGGACCGGTACATGCGCAGCGGGGGGCGGGCATCGCATAGCAACCGAGCGTCAGGCAACAGGCAGTGTATCGCTCCTATTCGTTCAGGCCCAATCGGTTCGAAGCAAACGCCAATCGGCTACGCGTGCCCAATGCGGCGCCGGGTGGCGTATTCGGCATCTACCTGCACGTTGCCCTTCTCGTCGATAAAGCGTGCAGCGCTATCGGGCGGAAAGCGCCATAGGTCGATGGGAGCCGAGCGGGCACCGGGCAGCGCGTCTTGAATCATAGCCACGAACGGATCGAGGCTCATGTCCCACTTGGCAATCGCGAGGTGCGTGTTGGGGTAGTGGCTGGCGAGATGCGCAAGCTTATCGGCCGGTACATGGCCCGCCTCAGCCCAGAAGCGCGGACGCCCACGGCGACGGTCCATGGCCACCACGTCGGGCTTGTAGCGCCCCGGAATATCGATTTCAACCTCGGCATCGGGATACGCATCCAGGTAAAACGCCCAGAGGAACGCCTTCATCCACACGTGTTCGATGCGCTCGTGCTTGCGCTTTACGAACACAACCTGCTCGCCGTGGGCCCGAAGCGTGAGTTTGCGCCGTAGATGCTGATTCATGGCAACGAAGTGTAGTGCGCGTCATACGACCAAGCGGTACGATAAGAACGATAACGAGCAGTGCCCCGCTGCCGTTTGATGCCGCACGCTAATCATTACCCTCCTGTTTCGCATGGCCGATTCTACGGTTTCGCCCGCTCGCCAGCTCGCCTACCGGGCCCTCACACGCATCGACCAGACCGAAGCGTACGTCGACCAGGTCGACATCGGCGGTACGCCCCGGCAGCGGCGGCAGGCGCGCGATGTGGTCGCAGGCGTAACGCGTCAGCAGCGCTGGCTCTGGTTTCTGATTACGCAGCTCTACAACGGCACTCCGAACGACCTGGAACCGGCGGTGGTGCGCATCCTGAAGATGGGGCTCTACGAACTGCTGTTTCAGGCTACGCCCGCGCGGGCCGCGGTGCATCAATATGTGGAGCTGGCCAAAGATGTGGTGGGGAAGCGCGTGGCCGGACTCGTCAACGGCATCTTGCGCACTACCGACCGTCAGCGCGATGATCTGCCGCAGCCCGACACTGGCGACCCGGAGCGCGACCTGGCGATCCGAACGAGCATGCCCACGTGGCTGGTGCGCCGCTGGGTGGATGCGCGGGGCCGTGCTGAAACCGAGGCGCTGCTGCATCGCCTGAACGAGCGCCCCACCTACGCGCTCCACCTGTTCGACGTAGCTCCCACCGATCTCGATGATCTCGGCGTAGAGTGGACGCCCTCGCCCTACGTAGACGGCATGGTACGCGTAGAGGCCCTGCAACCTGTTGTGCAGGCGGGCTGGCTCGACGAGGGCCGCGTGATGGTGCAGGGCGAAGGCGCAGCACTCGTGGTCGATCTGCTCGATCCGCAGCCCGGAGACACGGTGCTCGACTTGTGTGCCGCGCCCGGCACCAAAACGCGCTACATCGCGCATCGCATGGACGGGCAGGGCCGCGTGTGGGCCAACGACCACAGCGCGCATCGGCTGCAGGCGTTGCAGGAGGCTCCGGGCGCAACCGGTATCATCGAGACGCACACGGCAGATGCCCGCACGCTTTCCCCGCAGGATGTGCCCGACGCCCCCACACACGTCTTGCTTGATGTACCGTGCACCGGCACCGGCGTCCTCGGGCGTCGTGCCGATCTGCGCTGGCGCCGCACCCCGAACGACGTGCAGGAGCTTGTGGCGCTCCAAGACGAATTATTGGAGTCCGCCGCGCGCCTCGTTCCGCCCGAGGGCATCCTGGTGTACAGCACCTGCTCGTTGCTTCCCCAGGAAAACGAGGAGCGCGTACAGGCTTTCCTGGACCGGCACAGCGATTTCGAGGTGGCATCGCCTACGCATCTCCCATCTGATGTACGGCACAACGACTTCTTGCAGACCGACCCGGTAACGCACGGCACCGATGGGGCATTTGGAGCGCGACTCCGCCGGAAAGCCGCGTAGCGTTACCCGAACAGCAGGTGCAGGTACACCACAGCCAGCGGAACAGCCAGCGCCATCCCGTCGAAGCGGTCGAAAAAGCCACCGTGACCGGGCAGAAGCGACCCGGCGTCTTTGGCCGACGCGGTGCGCTTCAGCAGGCTCTGAATGAGATCGCCGCAGATGCAGACGGCGGCGATAAGTACCGAAAGGACAACAACATGCAGCACGGGTACGGTGGGAAGCGCAAACACCGCGCCCCCCGCCAGGTAGAGCCCGCCCGCAGCAAGCGCGCCCCCGGCTCCGCCAAAAGCGCCCGCCCACGTCTTATTCGGAGAGATGCGCGGAGCCAGCTTATGGCGTCCGAGATGCTTGCCTGCGAAATACGCAAAGATGTCGGTGCCCCACACGGCGAAGATAATCCAGACCGTGCCGAGCACCGCGCTTTCAGGCGGCCAGGCGGTATGCGTGCGAATGAAAAGCAGCGCCACGAGTCCGCCCGCCGGGTAGACCACCCCGAAAAGCGTAGCGGCAATGCGAGAGAGGTAGGCTTCGTCCGTGCAGAGCATCGGACTCACCGCGAGCCCGCCAACGAGAACGAGCCCCGCCACCGTCCACAACGGCGGATGCAGCACCGCGAGCCCCAACGACAGGGTAAGCGCAAATCCCAGCGGCTGCAGCGGAGCGGCATTGGTTGAGGCGGCCAGCCCGTAGTATTCGTACTGCGTGGCCAGGGCAATGAACGCCATGACGGCTCCGAACGCATAGCCGCCCAAATACACCGCCCCCACAAAGAGCGGTGCCGCCAGAAGCCCCGTCCCAATGCGCTGCTGTAGCTCGGTCACAGACTATAAAGAGAACAGAGAGAGGATTGTCCTTATGCGTTGTCGTTGTCGTCGTCCTCGTCGGGGACGCTCAGGTCGGTGCGATCGTAACCGGAGTCGAGGCGTGCCTCGTCATCGGCACTGTGGGCATCGGGGGCGTCGGGGTCGGCGGCGAGGGCGGCCTCCTCCAGTTCTGCGTCGGTGAGTTTCTCTTCGAGGACCGCGCGGGCCGCATCGGCATGGTCGGGGGGAACGAGTACGTTCACCTCGGCGAGGTCGCTCACGTTCAGGTTGAACGCATGGTCGCGTTGCGTAAGTACAACGGCAGGGATGCCGCTGTCGTCGAGGCGATCGCGCACGATATCGGCTTCGTAATCAGTGCCCGAGCTAAAGATCGGGATCCAGTTTTCGTATTTGGCCATAAGGCGGCAGACTTGTAAGGAAAAAGGACGCGCTCGCAAGGTATCCATGCAATGAACACGTCCGATGGGAGATCCCATCTGTAGCGCACGACCTGTTCAGGGGGAAGCGGGGCTTCATCGATATTAACAGGAACAAAAACAGTCCCGATTCGCATCATGCCCGTAGCAATACATGCTCAGCCATGCGCGCTCGTAGCTCAGTTGGATAGAGCGTTGGATTCCGGTTCCAAAGGTCGGGGGTTCGAATCCTCCCGAGCGCACACACGCACCCCTTGTTGGGCTCTCTGCCCAGCAAGGGGTTTTGTTTTTGAGTAGGGACACGGCGCGTCATGTCCCTACTGCATGATTAGACCCGTCTGCCGGACGCTACGACGCTTCTTTTGCCGGTGAGAGATCGATGATAAGGGCGATGATGCCCACAACAATTTGTAGCAGTCCCCAGGTACCATCGTACCAGTGGACGACGGCGCTGTACCACAGCGTGAACGTAGGCGCGAACAAAAACCCAACAATGGGCCACCAGATGGCTGGAAATACGCCCACAAACCAGTCGGTTAGCAGATACAGGGCAATGATGGCGCCACGCGGCACCACCAGTGCGAGGGCGGCAAAGAGACAAGGCATATCGCAGAGAGCGGGTAAGGAGGGGAGTACGATAGACGCAACACACTCGTTTGGCCTGGCGCTGCGTTATTGAGACCAGGAAAGCCACGCGTAGGATGAAAAGCAAGTAGCATCCGTCTGAACTACAAGGCATCTTCTGGAGCAAACGGTACCGAACGCCTTCGCCGCAATCTATGCGGTTCAAACGAGCATCGATTCGTGCTCGGGGTGCTGGACGACATCCGGTGATTCATCTCAAAAAGTTACGCGTCGCGTCCTTACCCCAGGTCTGAAATACCCTGCTCTGCCTCCAGATGCTACAATATTGCCCCGATTGGAGCGAACTGTTGTAGTTGGGGGCGTGTGGTTTGTACTATGAAATGCGCATTCGCATCCACCCATCAAAGCA
>NZ_JAWOAR010000316.1:0-6647 GCF_046498435.1 Longimonas sp.
ATCGGTTTTCAGGATGTTGGCTGCGAGCGGCGTATCCACCAGACCGGGAGCCACGCAGTTGACGCGTACGCCGCGCTTGGCGTAGGTGGCGGCGGCAGCGCGGGTAAGTCCGATGATGCCGCTTTTGGCCGCTGCAATGGCTTCGTGGTTGTTGAGACCGATGCGTCCAACGGCCGAGGAGCTCAGCACAATGCTGCCGCCACCACGCATGAGCGCCCGCGAGGCTGCCTTCACCGTGAAGAACGACGAGTCGAGGTTCAGCGCCATCTGCTCGCGATATTCCTCGATGGAGGTGAGGTGGGCCGGTTTCAGCAGAATGGACCCGACGGTGTGGATGACGCTGTCAATCTGGCCGTACGTGTCGGTGGCTGCATCGATGATGCCTTGCACGGGCTCATATTCGGTTGCATCAAGCGGGTGAACCGTCGTTTCTGTGTCGAGGGAACCAGCCAGTTCATTCAGATCGGATTCAGTACGTGCGCCCAGCACCAGGCGAGCGCCATCGTCGGCCAGGCGGCGGGCCACTTCCGAACCGATTCCGCCGGTGGCACCAATTATGACGAAGACGGGAGATGCATCAGAAGCGGACATAAACAGCGGGTAGGGTTGATGATAAGCGTGAATCGTAGTGGCGGAACCGCAGTGCGGTGTGTAACGCGGAGCGCATGCCAAGGCTCTACATGCGCTGTGGGGGTGCGTGCACAAGCAGAGGGTTGTAGGACAAATACGGGATGTAAGATTCTGTTGAGCCGTAGATATCGGTAGATCGTTACGGCCTGTTTTTTCAAGGGGGGCCATCCCCAAAAGCAAAGCGGACGCCCCCTGCTGGGGAGCGTCCGCTTGTAGCATAACGCCAAATCGTGTAGAGTCAGCGCAATGCACGGCTCATGTTGGGGGCCGGCATCAATCTTCTTCCGGCGGCATCAAGACACTATCGACAACGTGGATCACGCCATTGGCGGCTTCGATGTCAGCTTCAACCACCTGGCCTTCGCCTACCATCACACCCTCGTCAGACACTTCGATGGTCAGGTCATCGCCTTGCATCGTAGTGACGGTCTGCTCGCCGTCTTCGAGATCATCAGAGAGGGTTTCGCCCTCCACCACGTGGTAGAGCAAGATGCCTTCGAGATCCGACTTATCATCGGCACCAATGAGGTCGTCCAGTGCGCCGTCGGGGAGTGCTTCGAAGGCTTCGTTTGTGGGAGCGAACACGGTAAACGGTCCGTCTTCAGACAGCGACGACACGAGGTCTGTCGAGTCGAGTGCCGTAACGAGCGTGGTGAAACGCGCGTCCGATACCGCGATGTCGACGATAGTGAGAGAGTCCTGTGTCATGGCTGGGGCATCGTCTTCGGCAGCCATATCGTCGCCGCTATCATCAGACGAGTCGGGGGCGTCGCCGCCGCCACAAGCCGTAAGTCCAACAACGAGCACAGCCGCGAACAGCAGCATTGAGAGCCCGCGCATGATGTACGAGTGAGATGATTTCATGGATGGTCCTCCGTAGTTAGTCAACAAAAAGTGGGGTTGAGCAGTTGTGGCTTGCCATGCCATGTAGCAGCGAGGAAGACCGATGCATAAGCAGTCGGTTGCGAGTAGTGCGCATGGAGCGCTCGACTCGTATTTCGCGTGGGGTGACGAGGCATGGTAGCATGTACAAATCTAATATGGCGTACACGGAGTACCAAATACCACTGCTTTGGTGGGTGTCTTTGCAACTAAGTTACATTTGAGGGGTCGAATGATGTAACGTTCTTTCAGATCGTAACCGGAGCGATACCCATTGGGGCATGTGAACTGGTTGTTCTAACAAGAATGCGGGAGTGTGACCAGGCAAATCGACATCACATCCCGAGTCTGAATTTGCGTTGACCGGCTGTTTCTACAGAGGTACGGCGGGCAACAAACAAGCGGGTCCCCCCGGAGATGGGAGGACCCGTTCAGGATGTGCGCCGCATGCGCATCCCCTAAGAACCTGTTTGGGTTTTGGTTACGCTACACGCGCTCAATACCTACTGCTACGCCGCCGCCGGTGCCGTGGCAGATGGAGGCCAGCCCCTGGGCGCCGTCGTGGCGGATGAGCGCGTGCAGCAGCGTGACTACAATACGCGACCCGGATGCGCCAATGGGATGCCCCATTGCAATGGCGCCGCCGTGTACGTTCAGGCGGTCGGCCTCTACATCCAGCATGCGCTGAAACAGCAGGTTGTTAATCGCGAAGGCCTCGTTGTTTTCGAAGAGGTTGTAGTCATCCATGGTAGTACCCGTTTTGTCGAGCACCTTCTCAACAGCAGGGATGGGGGCTTCGGGAAAGCGCCATGACTCGCCTGCGGCCCAACTGCTTTCGGTAACCTTCGCGAGCGGGGTCAATCCGTGCGCCTCAACCGCTTCCTGGCTGGCCAGGAGCAGCGCGGCCGCGCCATCGCTAATCTGGCTGCTGTTTCCTGCCGTAAGTACGCCTTCTTCATCGAACGCCGGGCGCAGGCCGCTGAGCGATTCGGGGGTCGTGTCGGGGCGCACGCCCTCGTCGTGGTCGAGCGTTTCGGTGCCTTTGCGGGTGCGGTACTCGAGGGGAAGCATCTCGCTCTCGAATGCGCCGCTTTCGTGAGCCTGTGCCGCGCGCTGGTGCGAAGCGGCAGCTACTGCATCTAACTCGGCGCGTGATATGCCGTGCTCGGCGGCCAGGCGCTCGGTCTGCACGCCCATAGCCTCGCCCGAAAACGGATCGCTGAGTCCATCGCGAAACATCAGGTCAGTGACCTGCTCGTGGTCGCCGGGCAGGTACTTGTAGCCCCACCGGGCTTTCGAGGAGAGGTAGAAGCCGGTGTCTGACATCGACTCGGTGCCGCCGGTGAGCACCAGGTTGGCCTCGCCTGCCTTAATCATGGTGGCGCCGTTGATCAGGCTCATCATGCTGGAAGCGCAGACCATATCGACCGCGTAGCCGTCGATGGACTTGGGAATGCCCGCCTGAATGGCGGCCTGGCGCGGCACGAGCTGGCCGTGTCCGCCCCGCAACACGTTGCCAAACACGTAAATGTCGAGCGCCCCGCCATCAACATCGGCGGATTCGAGCGTGCCTTTCATGGCGTGGGCGGCCAAATCGACCGGCGAATGCTTTTTGAGCGCACCGCCGAAGCGTCCGATGGGAGTGCGGTGGGCGGCTACGATATATACGTCGCGCATGGCGAGTGGAGGGTGTGTGAGACAAGCAGGCAGGGGAATGCGCTGGAAAGGCATCCCAAGTAGGTGGACATACAGCATCCGGAAACGCTTCCAGAGAGGCAAGCCCTCCATCTAAAATTACAGCAGGCTCGGCCTGGGAGGTCGGTGTTTAGCAACTTGTAGCTCGGAATTGGTATTCCGACATTGGTTCGAAGGACGTCCCGGGCAGTTATTGGCTCACGCTAAACACGTACCCGGGGAGCCCGCCGCACAGATGTCGTTGGCAGCCCTTGGAAGCAGCATCTACGCATCGCCAGAGGTTTCGGGAGCGGGCATGGCGGTGTGGAAGTCCTCGTAGAAGCGGGTCATGTACTCGTGGAGCAGCACGTCGACGCGTTGTGGGGTCTCGGCACGCACGATGAGCCCAGCATGATGCTTCTTATCCATTTGCCATGCGATCGCCTCTTCCTGGTATGCCGAAAGGTCGGGATGCTCCTGGCGCGCCAGCGAAATGAGAATGCCAGCATAGTCCTGGTTTCGCTCCGGGAGTTCGTAGGCCTCGTTGCGGGCACGTGTCACCTCGATTCGGGCCCACTGCGCCCACAGGTTGATGCCCGTGGAGGCTTCGACCATTTCTGCGATGTGGGCTCCGCCGACACGGGCGGCGGTTTCGAGGAAGTAGAAGTCGCCGTCGTCGCGTCCGCGAATAAACTCGGTGTGCACCGCCCCGTGATGCATCCCGAAGTCTTGGATAAGCTGCTTGTTGAGCCTCCGGCAGGTGGCGGACTCGTCGCTCTCGCGGTCGAGGGTGCGGCTGGCAAAGATACCGCCGCCGTGCATCACGTCGAAGGGGGCATTGGCGTAGCGATGAGTTTCAGCAAAAATGACGGATCCGTCGCTTACGAGCGAATCGACGTGATAGACATCCCCCGGCACAAACTGCTCCAGCAAGAAGTGCGACTGCCGGTCGCCCAGTTCGTCGAGGGTGCGCCAGAGCACCTCGGGGTCGTGGATTTTCTTGATGCCAATGGCCGACGCCTCGCTCCTCGGCTTCAGAATCCACGGACGCGGGCAACGATCCATGAAGGCGCGAATGTCGTCGTAGTTGACGATCGGCACAAAGTCAGGCACGCGGATCCCCGCATCGCGCGCTTTCATGCGCATGGCGAGTTTATCGCGAAAGTAGCGCACAGCGGACTGCCCCATGCCCGGCAGGCGCAAGTGCTCACGCAGCATGGCGGCGTTGTACAGATCGAACTCGTCAAGCGGAACGATCCGGTCGATCTGCTCCGCCCGCGCCAGATAGCTGATGCTGTGAAGAACGTTGTCTTCGTTCGAGAAATCGGGCAGGTAGTAGACCTCGTCGATCGCCTCCCATGGCCAGTCGGCATCGCGGAGCTTCTCATCGGTCACAAAAATAACGCGGGCGCCCTGCGTCTTTGCTTCGCGGAGGAAGGCCGCGCCCTTTTCGTAGCTGGCAAGACACAGAAGGGTGACAGGCTGTTGCGTATTCATGGAGTCTCAGGTTTGTTGCTGTATATGTGTATTGTATAGGAGCGCATTTTGGGAGATTCGAAAGGCCACGTGCTACGGCAGTACGCGTCGCAAAAAGCGCAACCAGTTGCCTCCGAGAAAGCCGCTTCGCGCCGCTTCAGGCACCAGCTTTCCGAGTTTCGAGAAATCAGCGCCGCGTGTGAGTTCTTTGGGGGTCTCCTGCACCCCAAAACCGCCGTCGAAGTCGCTCCCAATCGCGACCTGGTCCCACCCAATCAGGCGGGCGATGTGTTTGGCATGGCGGTGCACATCGCGCAGCGTAACCTGCATGGTTGCATGATCGGGATGCAAGAACGCATCGCCAAGCACGATACCAACAACCCCGCCCGATGCTCCTACCGCGCGAATCATATCGTCGCTCATCTGTCGGTCGCCCGGCGATATGGCGCGGGCGTTGCTATGGCTTGCCAGTACGTACCGGGGCGCCAGGTCCATCGCATCCCAGAAGCTTTCATTGGAGAGGTGGCTTACGTCGAGCGGAATGTTGTGCTCGATCATGGCTTGCACAAGCGCTTTGCCGTTGGGCGTGAGCGGACCAGGCGCCCCGGTTCCCCCCGCGTATCGCGTGCTGCGCCAGGCCGGCCCGATCATGCGAAGCCCCCGGTCGGCCCACCACGCGAGTTCGTCGGGGGTGCGAATCGGGTCGGCGCCCTCCATGAGCACCACAAGTCCGACGGTGCGCTCCCCGCTCTCCCAGGCTGTAACGTGCACCTGCAGATCGCTTTGCGTACGCAGAATGCGAATGCGCCCTTCGTCTTCCCACTGCTCATAGCGTTCCAGTTGATCGACAGCGAGTGCGTGGGCTTCGTCGGGCGTGGCATAGCTGAGTTTTGCTTTCCACTTCGGTGGCTTCTCGCCCTCGTACTGCAAAGCCGAGCGGGGAATGGCGAAGAGCGTGCCAAATACAATGCCCACGTTAGCACGGCGCAGTTCGGGGAGCGTCACCAGCAGCTCCTGATGCGAGCGGTCTTCGTCTGCCCGAACGGCCATCACCTTGCGTGTCAGATCGCGTTTGTGAACGACAGCATTGAAAGCGAGATCGAGATGGCCGTCAATGTACATGCTGAGGAGAAGCCAGGAGAGAACGGAACGAAGAATGCGCGATGCATCCTACCCAAACAAGCGCCGCGTGCAACGTTTCGTAAAGGGGTCGGGGTTCCTCGGGAGTGGGGAATGCTATAGCCGGTGGAGGTCTGTATCCCAATCAGGTTACTGCCTGTATACGTTCACATCAGTACGTCGCAATGTCGCTGAACTTTTGGCCCAGACTCCTGTTTTGAAACAACAGCTTTACCTCATTTTCGAAATGCATGTACGGCCATGCCAATCGACACCCTCAAATCGAAGCGACGCCTGGTTGAAGAGTACGGTCTGGATGACCGACAGGCCGAGGGCATTGTGGAACTCATTGCTCAGTCGGAAGAGCGCGGCGCCACCGCCTCCGACATCGAACTGGCGAAGCAAGAACTCAGCAGCCAACTCGAAACGCTGCGCCAGGAGATGCAAGGCGGGGACGAAGCTCTACGATCAGAAACCGAGATGCTCCGTCAGGAAATGAAGGCCGGCGATGCGTCATTACGTCAGGCCATACAAGCAGCGGACGAGGCGCTCCGGGCCGAGATCGAACTCCTGCGTGAAGAAATGCAAGCAGGAGCCAAATCGCTGCGTCAAGAAATGCAAGCAGGAGCCAAGTCGCTGCGTCAAGAAATACAGGCAGTGGACAAATCGCTGCGTCAAGAAATACAGGCGGTGGACAAATCGCTGCGTCAAGAAATACAGGCGGTGGACAAATCGCTACAGGGTGAGATCAAGGGCCTTCGCGAAGAAATGAAGGCCCTTGATCTCACCCTGTAGCGATTTGTCCACCGCCTGTATTTCTTGACGCAGCGATTTGTCCACTGCCTGTATTTCTTGACGCAGCGACT
>NZ_JAWOAR010000318.1:0-17335 GCF_046498435.1 Longimonas sp.
GGGACGGCGGTGGTCTCGCGCGCCAACGCCCATGTCCGCTATCCCTGCCGGGTGCTGCTGGTCGCGGCGATGAACCCTTGCCGCTGCGGCTACCTGGCCGAACCGGGGCGGGCCTGCGGGCGCGCCCCGAAATGCGGCGAGGACTACATGCGTGCGGGTCGCCTCACCCAGCATGTGCCCGAGCAAGTTCACCTGCCGACTAAGCGGCTTCGAGATGCCGGTGCCTTCGGCTTCGATGTCGAGTCCATGCCAGCGTATCATAACGCGATGCTTTGATGGGTGGATGCGAATGTGCATTTCATAGTACAAAACGCACGCCCCCAACTACAACAGTTCGCTCCGTTTTGAGCAGAATTGTCGCATCTGGAGGCGGGGCTGGGCATCTCGCACCCAACGTAATTGCTCTGTCAGCCCTCATTTGGATGGTTGCCTTGCAATCAGCCCCCACGAAGCCTGTCATGGTGAGCGTAGTCGAACCATTTTTTGGTCGTTTAGAAGATACGGCGGGACAGGGGATCCTGCCAACCTTAGGGGAGATCTTTATTCACTGCGTTCATCAGTCGCTTCGCTCGTGTCAGGACTCCGCGTCTCCTTGGCGGAGCCGCTGCGCTCAAGATGACATCATGTAAACGGGGCATGTTGTAACCCAAAGGTTGACGTGTGACAGAGCACTACTTCCCCGGTGTGGGCAGGTCGGCGGAGACGGCTTTCGCAGTGCCTGCAGGCTTCTTTTCTTTCTTCGGACGCCGCCAGAGGGGTACCGAGGAGCACGGCTCGCCGTACATCAGTTTGCGGGCTACGCCTTGCAGTTTTTGCGTGGCAATCAGATATGCCACCTCGGGCACGGTATCGCCGCCGCATCCCTTAATCACGACCGGCTTGTCGGCGTACTGGCTCCAGTCCTCGGCCTCCAGCGCGCGAACGTAGTAGTCGCGCACCAGGTCGTTTCTATGGCCAAACGCCACCGATCGGGCCACGCCTTCAAGCTTCGAGGCCAGCAGCATGTAGCCCCATGTAGGAACGATGGCATCGGTAGAGCAATGAATGGCCACATGCTCGTCCTCGTGCTGACTAAAGTCGTAGTCCGTGACGGCCTTGCGGAAGGGCTCTTCCTTGAGCATGAGCCCCTGCACCAGAAACGGCTCAATGTCGAGTTCAGTCACCGGGGCATCGTCCCACAGGTCGGCCAGGTTGTAGACCGTGATTTCGCTTTGTGCAACGCGGTTGGTCAGGTTGTCGGTCAAGTCATCCATAGGGATTCGGGGGTTGGTTCGCAAGAAGCAGGTGTTTTGAGCTACGCCGGGTGCGCCGCCCGTGCCAGCGGACGCGCTTCTTCCAGTGCATCCACGGCGTACAGCAGGTCGTCCTCGGTCGTGGCGCGTCCGGCACTGAAACGGAGCGAGGCGTGGGCTTCGGCGGGCGAGTGGCCCATAGCGCGCAGCACGTGGCTGGGTTTGGGGTCGGTGCTGGCACAGGCACTTCCGGTAGCGCACGACACCGTGCGCAGAGCCTGAACCAGCCGTTTGGCGTTGGTGCCGGGCAATGTGACGTTCGTCGTCTGCGGCAGCCGCTGGGCTTCGCCTCCGTTAATACGGATGTCTGGGAAACGCGTTTGCAGGGCGGATTCGAAGGTGGCCTGCATCGTGCGCCAGCGTTCCGCATCCTCTGGCTGGCGCTCGGCTGCGAGTTCGGCAGCCGCCCCAAAACCAACCACTGCCGGTACGTTGAGCGTGCCGCCGCGCAGCCCGCGCTCTTGTCCGCCGCCATCAATGAAGCGGGGACACTGCACCCCCGCTCGTCGATATAGCACGCCAACGCCTTTGGGGCCATACAGCTTGTGCGCCGAGCCCACGAGCAGGTCGGCGTGCTGCACATCGACCGGGACTTTGCCCAGTGCCTGCGTGGCATCGGTGAGGAACAGCGCGCGGTGGTTGCGCACCGTGTCGTAGCAGTCGGCGATGGGATGCCGCACGCCGGTTTCGTTGTTCGCGTGCATCACGGCTACCAGCACCGTGTCGTCGGTGAGCGCATCGGCCAGTGTGTTGGGAGCGAGGCGGCCTGCTGCGTCTACCGGACAGTAGGTGACGCGGGCCGCGCCCTGCTGCTCCAGCGCCTGGCACGACTCAAGCACGGCTTTGTGCTCGGTGGCTACCGTCACGATGTGCGGCCGGTCCACCGCGCTGTGCCGTGCGATGCCTTTGATGGCCATGTTGAGCGCCTCGGTGGCGCCGCTGGTGAAGGTGAGGCGCTCGGGCTCGGTATCCAGCAAAGAGGCGACCTGCTCGCGGGCCACATCCACTGCGCTTTCGGCGCGCCAGCCGTGCGAGTGTCCGCTGGCGGCGTTGCCGTAGTGGGTGGTAAAATACGGCTTCATGCGGTCGAATACGCGGTCGGCGACCGGCGTGGTGGCGTTGTAGTCGAGATAGACCGAGCGCGGCATGGCACAGGGGGATGCGGCAGGAGAACATGTGCATTGATGTAAACCGCCGCGCGCACAAGCGGGTTTCTGGGAGCGATGGGCTCCTCTGCCCCGCTAACTTTTAAACATCGCGTAAGACGTCCATTGCGCTCCCAGTGCCGATAGCATTCGGCACAGGTTCCCGGGGGACAGGACGCTAAACACGTACGACAGGAGACCGTCGGTGCCAGCTCCTGTGATTAATCTCACAGTATCACACTGCCTTGTGACGCACTTTCTGGTAGTAGTCAGACGTTACGTGATACGATGCATACGGGATGGGCCCGTGTAGGCGCTATCGTCATGCTGAACGCAGTGAAGCATCTCAGGACGGGTTGTGCTATAGGTTCAGAAGTCGCACAGCCCCCCAACGCCCGTCATCCAGATCCTGAATCGAGTTCAGGACAGGCACGGCGCCCCTGGCGCCGCTGATCCGGAGCCGAGCGAAGCGAGGGCCGAAGGTCATGCCTGTGGTACGCACGAAGTAATCCATTCGCCGTTTGAGGGCGAACGCACGCCGCTAACGTATCCCTCCATTGGGGCATGGATCCCAGATCGTCGCTCCGCTCCGTCTGGGATGACGGTGTGAGGGCATAAACAAGCATTTCGGTATGTTCAACAGCGATCAGATGTATAGCACAACGCATTCTCAGGTCACGCGGACGGAGCCCCTGCTTTGGGGATGCGCGATGCGGTGCTCCAGTGCGGGGCGCGATTTCAAGCGTGCGAGGTCGGCGTTGAGATCCTTTCCCCTGACAGTCGTCGGGGGAAAGGATGACCTGCGGATGAGGCCTTTAGCGATCACTAACCTTCTATCTACTACTCACTTTTAGGAGCACAACCAGCATGACCTTCGGCTCCCTCTGTCCCGTTTTCACGCTGGAAATAGCGAATAGCTCGGTCAGCAGACGTCTCCGGTGCATCCTCGCCGAAGCGGCCCCTACCGCGCAGCCCATCGCGTTTCGGCCAAGGCGAGCGTGGTGTCGTCGTTGGCGTGGTAGAGATGATGCACCACGCGAACCGGTGCCCGTTCAGGCCCGCCAGCAAACACGGTAGCTGATGCGGCCACCGGCGTATCCGCCGTCGTCTCATGCTTGAAGTGCAGCGTGAGGCCGCGTGCGGCATGCGCATCCAGCCAGCCGATGGGCAGCGTCTCCAGCGCCCACGCCACGTAGCGCGCATTGTTGACGTGGCGGTTCAGGTCCAGGTCATGAAAGCGGACACGAAAGCGGCGCGTGTAGTCGGCCTGCGCGGGCACCTCGACCTCGGGGATGTCGGCGTCGAGCGCAGGCGGGCGGTCGGGCCACGTAAGTTCGGACAGCACCTGCGGCGGACGAGCCGGGCGGCGGCGTGTTTGGTCGAACACGACCCAGGTGCTGGTGGCTCGGCCAATGGCCTCCGCATCCACCCGAAACAGAAACTCGCGCTGCGCAAACGGCCCCGAGAGACCCGACGGCCACGTTTCAGTGGTGAGCGTGTCGCGCCAGGTGGGCAGACGGTCGAGTTCGACCTGAAGTCGCGCCAGCACCCACGACTGGTTGTGCGCCAGCAGGTCGGTCTGCGACACGCCGAGTTGATCCGCATGCGAGCCAGCGGCGTCTTGCAAGTGGGCGCAGAGCGCGGGCAATGAGAGCGTGCCGTGCAGCGTGGCATCGCGGGGTTGGAGCGGTGCGTGGGCGATGTGAGCAGAGACGGCAGCTGGCATAAGCATCAAGACAACGCGGGTGAAGAGCGAGTCAGCCCATGAGCGGATCGTCGCGGAGCTCGGCGAGCATGTCTTCGAAGACCGACATGGCCTTCGCATCAAACAGGACGAACCGCACCAGCTCGATGTGATCCAGGATGGGCGCGTTCGTTAGCAGGGTGCCGAGGGCCGCGTGGGCAGCCGGACGCAGCGGGTAGCCGAAGGCCCCGGTCGAAATCGCCGGAAAGGCAAGGGAGGACATCTCGTGCTCCTCGGCCAGGTCGAGTGCGTTTTCGTATCCGGCTCGCAACAGCGCAGCGGCAGGCTCGTCGCGTCCGTACACCGGGCCCAGCACGTGGATGACGTAGTCGTTGGGCAGGTCGAACGCCTCGGTGCATACCGCCTCGCCGGGCTGGATGGGCGCCAGCGGCTTGCAGGCTTCGGCGAGCTCGGGCCCTGCCGCCTGATGAATGGCCCCGGCCACTCCGCCACCTGAGCGCAATTGCGCGTTAGCTGCATTGACGACGGCCTGCACATCCGGCTGGTTGGCAATGTCGCCCTGCACCAGTTCAATGCGTATTGTGTCCAACGTAACATCCATAAACAGGGGGGAGCAGAGAGCAAGTACACGCAACAGGGCGAATCAAGCGCATCCGCGTTGGTTCCTTGAAGGGCTCGTGGGGCGTTTCTTGGGGAGGCATAGCAGATTGCCCGTGCCCCCAATTGGCACAAACCTCGATGCGCGTCGTTCGGCCCTGCGTATCCTCTTTATCGTATTGTCTGTCGTCGCCTCCCTCTGCATGGATTACGACCCGATCAAAGACCGCCTGGGCCAGTGGATGAGCCGCCATCCGTGGCTGCAACGTATGTTTTACGGTGTACTGAACCTGCTCTTTCTGCGCGCCTGGTACGTGCGCCGCACCGTGCGCCGCCTGCTGGATTCGTTCCCCGAAACGCGTCCGGTGCGCGTGCTCGATGCCGGCACGGGCTTTGGGCAGTACGCCTATTTCATGGCGCGCGCCTTCCGGAACGTGCACGTGGATGCGGTGGACATCAAGCCCGACTATCTGCGCCGCGCCCAGCACTTTGCCGATCAGACCTCGGTCGGGCCGCAGATCAGCTGGATCCAGGACGACCTGACCGACCTGCAGGTGAGCGGACCGTACGACCTCATCCTGTCGGTAGATGTGATGGAGCACATCAAAGACGACGAGGGCGTGTTTCAGCACTTCGAGCGCGTGTTGCGTCCGGGCGGATACGTCGTCATCAACACCCCCTCGGATCAGGGCGGCTCCGACGTACAAGCCGACACCGACGACAGCTTTATCGGCGAGCATGTGCGCGATGGATACAACATGCAGGCGCTGTGCGAGAAGCTGCAGCGTGCCGGACTTACCCCGGTGGAGCAGACGTACACGTATGGTCCGTACGGCTCCACGGCGTGGCGCTGGCTCATCAAGCGGCCCATGCAGATGCTGGCCGCCACCTGGGCGGCGCTGCTCCTCTTGCCGCTCTACTACCTGATGGTGCTGCCGGTGGGCCTGTGGCTCAACGCCCGCGATGTGGGGCACGACAATGACACTGGCACCGGCGTGCTGGTCGTGGCACAGAAGCCCGAGCAGCGGTAGGGGCACAGCTTGCCGCAGGAAAGGTTTTTATCAGGAAGGTGACCACATTTCCCACTGCTACACAAGCTAACTCGTTCTCTGGCAGGCGCATCCCTCGACCACCGAGCCGCCCTGTAGGGAAATCCCGCACGCGCTATGCCCCGATTCGCCTGAAGGCAAAGATCGGAGGCTACAGGCTGGACACCGTGCGCGCCGATGTGTATGTTTACCGTGCATAGTGTCTTCACGGCCGATGCAAATCGATGCCGGACAGACGCTACGGCAACTCGTATACCTTCTGGCTGACCTGCTTTGGGCTGTTATGATCAACGATCTTCTTGTTGCGCGCGACTTCTCGACCTCCTCCGACCGCGCTCTGCATGCCGCTTTTGCATGGGCGCGTCCCATCGGTTCAACGGTGCATCTTCTGGCGATTCAGGTGACGAACGACAACCCGTTCGAGCCGGCTGAACAGCGTTCGGGTCCGCTGGAGCGGCTGCGCGAGCAATTGAAAGACCGCACCCACAGCGACATGGCGCAGTCGGGCTACGACCCCGGCAGTGTGTCAGTTAAACATGACGTGCAGCGCGGTGAGGCCGCCGGGCCGGCCATTGTGCGCTATGCCGAACGCGCCGAAATCGATCTGATCATGATGGGCACCACAGGGCGCCGAGGCGTGCGCCGAGCCATGCTGGGCAGTGTGGCCGAAGAAGTCGTACGTACCGCGCCGTGTCCGGTGTGCACCGTGCGCGCGACCGACGAGGGCAAGCCTCCCACCGTGCCCGAGCGCGTGGTCATTCCGGTCGATTTCTCCGCCCCCTCGCGACCAGCGCTGGCGTACGGGCTGCATTTGGCACAGCAGGTGAATGCAGATGCAACCATCGTGCACGCTATCGAAGAGCCATCAGCGCCGCTGATATACGGCATTGAGGTCGGCGAAAAGACAAAAAGCTCAGGGAGCGAGGCCCTCAAGGATCGCGTGCATCGTGCGCTGAACGAGTGGGTCGAGCAGGCTACTGCCGACTTGGGTAACCCGCCCTCGTGCGATGTGCAGGTTCACACGAGTGCGCCTGCCGCAGCCATTCGCGAAGTAGCATCCAGCCCGAGCGATGTCGTGGTGATGGCGACCGAAGGCCGCACCGGTATGGAGCGTATGGTGCTGGGCAGCGTCGCCGAGTCGGTTCTCCGCCAGGCTGTGGGGCCCGTAATCACAGCACGCTCGTTTGCGGAGGTTCTCTAACGATCCGCGATCCACACAGCGCGATCCACACAGCGCGATCCACACAGCGCGATCCACACAGCGGGGCTCTCTGCCTTCTTCATGCTAACAGTTTGTATCAGACGCCTATATCAGACGTCTACAGGGCATAACCCTTTTACGGACGTAGCTGTGGGCAGGCACGGGTTACATGCGACGGGTGCTGCACCGAGGGACTGTTTCCCGATGACCCTCCGCAAGCAGAACACAGCGCTACATGAACACCCCCCCGAGGGGCTCACCGAACGGGCCCGGTCTGCTTACCCGCAGCATGCGTCCATCCCGCATCCCAACAGACGTAGCTCATCGTAGACTACAATGTCTCGACATGTCCATGCCAACTGCTCCTGATAAGCCCGATTCGGCGTCCACGACAGATTCCGGCGGTACGCATGATCCCGAGCACGATTCTAAAGACAGGCAGAAATCCAAGAACGGAGCTAATCATATATTCGATCACGAATCGCGGGTTCGGCTCGATGCCGAAGCGCTGCTGCACGCCACCGAGGCACGGCTGCGCCGACTCTGGACCCGGTCTTCGGTGCGAGCCGAGATTGCGTGGCACCGCACGCGGCGTACCATCCGGCATGTACCGCAGCATGTGCCGCCTCCGCTGCGCTCGATGAACGTGCTCATTGCACTGGGGGCGCTACTGGCTGCGGTGGCCGTTGTGGTGGCCACAGATCCGGTACTTCCGCGCGAAACGGCGCTCATGGCTGGCATTTTTGCCGCTGCTGCGCTGCTCTGGGCGACTGAAGCGCTTCCGCTTTTTGCCACTGGGCTGCTCATCATCGGCCTCGAAATCATTCTGCTGGCCAATCCGGGCAGTTGGCCGGGGATTGGGTTCACAGACGGTGCTTCGCCTTCTTATGAAGTGTTTCTCGCGCCGCTGGCCGATCCCATTATCGTGCTCTTTCTGGGCGGGTTCATCATGGCGCGTGCAGCCGTCAAGGAGAATGTGGACCGTACGTTAGCGCGGCTTATCCTGGGCAGCTTTGGCACGCAGCCTCGTCAAGTTATGATGGGACTCATGCTCATCACCGCGCTCTTTTCGATGTGGATGAGCAACACCGCTGCCACCGCTATGATGATCACCCTCGTAATGCCCATGATCGCCAACGTCGACACGTCCGACCCGCTGCGTGTGGGGTTGGTGCTGGCGGTGCCCTTTGCCGCTAACATCGGTGGGATGAGCACGCCCATCTCCTCGCCGCCAAATGCTGTGGCGGTTGGCTTTTTGAACAGTGCAGGCTACTCGATCTCGTTCTTAGAATGGATGCTGGTGGCGGTGCCGCTGGCTACAGGCTTGCTGCTGCTTTCGTGGGCTGTGCTGTACTGGATGTATCCGCCTCGCCAAGACCACGTCGATATGCCCACATCCGACCGTGAACTGGGCTTGCGCGGACTGTTCGTGCTTGGCGTGATGGGCATAACCATTGTGCTCTGGTGCACCGACAGCCTGCACGGACTGCCTACTGCGGTGGTGGCGTTGCTTCCGGTCGTTGCGTTTACTACTACGGGCGTGCTTACACAAGCCGACTTCGATAGTCTGGAGTGGAATATCCTCTTTCTTATTGCGGGCGGCATTGCGCTCGGCGTGGGCATGCAGCAGACCGGCCTCGATGAGGTGCTTATCGGTGTGGTACCTGGACGCGGGCCGTTTGTGATTGGGGCGCTGGCCCTTGCTACCGTACTCATTAGCACGCTCATGTCGAACACTGCTGCCGCCAACCTGCTTGTGCCGGTCGGGGTCGCGCTGGCGACCGGATCTGTAGGGGCCCTGAGCCCGGTGCATGTGGCGGTAAGCATTGCATTGGCCGCCTCTGTGTCGATGGCGCTGCCTGTAAGCACACCGCCCAATGCCATTGCCTATGCCAGTGGCGTGTGCGATACAAAAGACTTCGTGCAGCCGGGGTTGCTCATTGGAGCCGTTGCCGTGCTGCTCATCGTAGCGCTGGGCGGGCCCATTATTGCCTTTTGGATACCTGCTTGATTGATCTGTATTTATACCAGGCAGACTCCGAACCTCACACAAATTCAGACGAAAGTCCCACGACACATGAATTTGCCATTTTTGTAATGCATAGGTTGAGCGTACTGCTCTTCCGCTCGTATTTCTGATCGCTTAATCCCTGTACAGGCTTATGGAATCTGTATCTGCTCTCATGACGCGCGACGTGGTCAGCGTACACCCCGACACGCCGCTTCTCGACGTGCAAAACTTGCTCAAACAGCACGGCTTTCGCCATCTCGTTGTGGTTGATGACGACGGCGAACTCGCGGGGGTGCTCTCCAACCGCGATGTGCTCAAAGCCTTGAGTCCGTTTCTGAACACCAACGCTGAAACACAGCGCGACGTGCGCACGCTGGCTCAACCCGCGCGCAAGCTCATGAACAAAACGCCACGCACCGTAACCCCCGATACACCAGGGAAAGAGGCCGCGTCCATTCTGTTGCATGGAGCGATCTCGGCGCTTCCTGTCGTGAAAGCGGGGAAACTGGTGGGCATCATCACGACCAAAGATCTGCTGCGTCACTACACCGCAGCATAACGTATTGCTGCACGTATTGCTGCACGTATTGCTGCACGTACTGCCGCATCGCGTACTGCCGCATCGCGTACTGCCGCATCGCGTACTGCCACATCGCTTTGGCCTGTTTTCGCATGAATGCCCCATCTTCTGCCGCCTGGCCTTGGGCCAAGTGGGCAACACGCCTGGAACGCAACCGCTACTACCGGTGGATGCGCCGCCTCTACACGCGGTACGCCGACATTGCCCCCGTCGTGTTCTTTGGGGGGGGCGTGCTCTGGGATGTGCTCACGCTGCGCCGTATCGACCATGCCATCGATAACCTTATCCTGGGGGGCTACCTGGTGCTGTTGGGGGGATGCATTGTGCTGGCGGCCCTCCGCATCGTGCACCGACTGCCTGCACAGCCGCTGCTTAAGACCATTGAGCCCTTCTCAATTTCGGGGGTCCAGTTCTTCCTGGGCGGGCTGTTCAGCGCCTACGTGGTCTACTTTACCCGAAGCGCCTCACTCACCGCCTCAGCCGTGTTCTTGGTGATTCTGGTGGCTGTGCTGGTCGCCAACGAGTTTGTCTGGCGCGAGTCAATCAACCTCCCTCTCATGCTGGGGCTCTACTTCCTGGCCACGTTCTGCTTCTTTACGTTCTTCCTGCCGATCATCGTAGGCAGCATGGGCCATGCGCTCTTCGTGGCAGGTGGGTTGCTGAGCCTGGCGCTGGTTGGCGGGCTCGTGCTGCTGTTAGACCGGTGGGGCGTGTTCGCCTCTACAGCCCAGCTCGTGCGTGTATTTGCCGTGATGGGCGCGCTCTTCGCCGTCATGAATATCGCATACGTGCAGAACTGGATTCCGCCTGTGCCCCTCTCCATGCAGGCGGGCAACGTCTATCACAACGTAGAGGTAACTCCCGACGGCTACGAACTAACCTACGAAACACCGCCGTGGACGCGCTTCTGGCGCCGTAGCAGCACGCCCTTTACCTATGTCAATGGCGACAACGTGTACTTCTTTGCTGCCATCTTTGCGCCGACTGCACTACAGACCAGCGTGGTGCACCGCTGGCAGCGCCGCTCGTCTGACGAGGACGACCCCACCTGGAGGACGACCGACCGTATCCCCTATACGGTGCAAGGAGGACGCTTAGAGGGATACCGCGGCTATACGGTTAAAAGCAACATCACACCGGGCGAGTGGCGCGTCGATGTGGAAACCGCGGGCGGGCGCACCCTCGGTCGCGTGCACTTTAAGGTCGTAGCGGCCCCCGACGATGCCGAGCGGACCTTTCAAACTCGTCTCTACGAGTAGGCGCGCTGGCAGGCAATGAGCTCCATGGTAGCACCGAGCGGCTTCTTGGGCAAGGGTTCATGCATGGATGTCAACATTATACACACGCGGTATGTAGCTGTGGCGGAGTTGATGCCGAGGGCTCGCTTTGGGTCCCTCGTTCGCGTTTCGTAAGAGTGCACACCAGACCCCATTTTGCATGACACGCACTCGGTGGATCGCATATGTTGTAGCAAGCGTGTGGATGATAGGGCTCGCGGGGGGATGCGAGAGCGAGCCGGATTCGGCGGCATTGAGCGCATCTGCACAGCCCCACTACGTGGTAACGCTGCCCGTCCTGGCGTCCATTGTGGAACCGGTTGTTGAAGACCGAGCCACCACGCGCACCGTGCTACGCGCAGGCGACTCGCCCCACACGTTCGAACCGCGCCCGTCGATGGTGCGCGACGTTCGAGAGAGCCATGCGTTGTTGTATGGCGCTGATGTGCTCGATGGCTGGGCCGCGCAGATGGACGCGCCGCGTGCATACGCGCTCCTCGACCTGGTGCCCGAGTCGCATGTTCATTCCTTTCCGGATGAAGAAGAGCCTGCCGAGGAATCGCCTGGAGCGGTTACAGATGAAGGCGCCCATGACCACGGCGCAGGCACCACCGACCCGCATTTCTGGCTCGATCCTGTAGCTGTGCGTGCCCTGGTGCCTGCCCTTGCCGATACGCTGTGCACCGCCGATCCGGAGGGGTGCGACACCTACCAGACGAATGCCCAGGCCCTTACCGATTCGCTCCAGGCATTGCACGACGAGTTGGAAACGGTGCTGGCCCCGGTGCGCGACCGGGCGTTTATGGCGTCGCAGCCGTTTCTGCACTATTTTGTACGCCGCTATGGACTGTCGCAGGTTGCTGTGGTTGAGACCAGCCCGGCCCACGAGCCGTCGGCGCAGCGCATCCACCAGCTTACGCAGCGTGCGCAGGCGGACCATGTGCGCGCCATGGTGTATCAGCGCCAGCTCCCGGCAACGGCTGGGCAGGCAGTGGCCGAGGGGGCCGGGCTGCCCATGGTGGCCCTGGATCCGCTGGCCGGATCGGATACTGATACCTACATGGCGCTCATGCGACGAAACGCTTACACACTTCGCGAGGCGCTGGAGGAGTAGCGCTGGCCCGCACTCCGGCTCTAAACGCGTTCAGGGGGATGGGGAGGCTTCGGAGCCTTCACGAAACTGCAAGTCGGCCAGGCGCTGGTAGAGGCCCGGCTGGGTGCGCAATTCCTCGTGTGTGCCGTCTTGCACCAGGCGGCCGTCGTCAAGCACCAGAATGCGGTCGGCGTCTTGTACGGTGGCCAGACGGTGCGCAATTACGAAGGTGGTGCGCGATTCCATAAGCCGCGTAAGGGCATCCTGCACCTCGGCTTCCGACTCCGCATCGAGCGCCGATGTCGCTTCGTCGAGCAGCAGGATGCGTGCATCGCGCAGCAGCGCCCGTGCAATGGCAATGCGCTGTCGTTGTCCACCGCTCAGCTTCACCCCGCGCTCGCCCACAGAGGCGTCGTATCCGGCATCGAGGGCCACGATGAACCCGTGGGCATTGGCGGCACGGGCGGCGTCTTCGATCGCCGCATCCGACGCGTTGAGGTTGCCGTAGCTGATGTTGGCGCGAATGGTGTCGTTAAAGAGATGCACATCTTGCGAGACCACCGCCAGCTGCTCGCGCAGGCTCTGCCGCGTCACGGAGCGAATATCTGTCGCATCCACCCGAATGCAGCCGGACTGCGGGTCGTAGAAGCGCGGGATGAGGCTCATGAGTGTGGTTTTGCCCGCGCCGCTGGGGCCCACAAGCGCTACGGTTTGCCCGGATGGCACAGCGAACGACAGATCGTGCAGTACGGGCGTGCCGGGTTCGTAGGCAAACGTGACGTGGTCGAACGCGACCGCTCCGTTAATCGGGGGAAGCGCAGCCATGCCGCTCGGATCGGTGTCGGTAGCGGGTTCGTCGAGCAGTTGGAAGATGCGCTCAGAGGCGCCGGCAGCGCTGTTGAGCGTGCTGTAGAGGCGCGAGAGACCGCCCACGCTGCGGGCAATGTTGAACGCATAGAAGATAAACGCTACCAGGTCGCCGGTCGTCAGGCGTCCGGCCAGCACCTCGGTGCCGCCGTACCAGAAGATGGCCACGAGCGCACCGAAGAACAGAAATCCGACCGAGGCCGAGAACAGCGCCGAGGCCCACACCTTGCGGTGCGCTGTGTCGAAAAGGCGCTCCACGGCCTCATGGTAGCGGCTTGTTTCGTAGGCACTACGCGCGAAGCCCTTCACCGTGCGGATGCCTGCAATCGACTCCTCGGCGATGGCGGTAGTGTCAGCAAGTTCATCCTGGAGCGTACGCGCCAGGCGGCGAATCCACCGCCCAAATCCGATCGCAGCGGCGGTTACAACCGGCACCACGACGAAGATAATGAGGCTCAGGCGCCAGTTCAGCACGATCATGAGGGCAACTGAGCCAACCAGCGAGATAACCTGCGTGAACGACTCCGCAAGGGCCTGCGTGACGGCGTCGCGCACCGAGCTTACATCGTTGGTGAGACGCGAGGTAAGGTCGCCCGTGCGGCGATTGGCAAAGAAGCGGAGCGACTGCCCATGCAAATGGGCGTAGAGTTGCTTGCGCAGATCCGTGACCACACGCTCGCCGGTCCATTCCAGTCCATACCGCCCCAGGAAGCTGAACAGCGCTTGCAGGACAAACAGCACCAGCAGTCCCAGCGTGAGGCGGTCGAGCAGGGCGCGGTTGGCCGTTTCAAAGACCGCATTCAGCAGCTCCCGCAGCCCCAGCGGCACCACCAGCGCGACCATTGCGCCCAGAGCAGTAGCCAGCACCGCCCCACCGAGCCGCCAGCGGTAGGGCCAGGCCAGCCGAAGGATGCGGCGGACGGTCGTCCATAGTCGAGCAGGAAGCGCTGAAGAGGACGAAGAAGGGGGCGAAGAATCAGCAGCCATGCAGCAGAAGGTAAATAAGGGATTCGGCAGAAGCGAACCGTGATCAATAGATACGCAGCTTCAGAAAGCCGCGTTCAAGAGAGAAACAAAGAAATACAATTCTGGCATGTTCTATGCACACTCATAAGGAATAGGGGCTTCCTCAGTGAAAGAGCGCCCTCATGCGTGACAGTCATGTTACACAAACATTTTGAAGTTTAAAATGTAAAATATAATTGCAAAGACTTATATCTGTATCTGATTGGGAAGGATCGAGCGCACGTCCTCCAGGCAACAACCGTGCTGCTTGGTTCTGTAGCCAAAATTTCCGATCTTTATTGTTACAGACGGCTGTTTCCCTTGACTTGCTCATCTGCTTGCATGACTGATCCTGTTCCATCGAACAGAGCTGCCAACGGTCCGCCCGACGCGCCGCCCAACACGGAGCGGCTCATGGCGTTGCGCCACTATCATGTGTGGGATACAGCGTCTGAAGCATCCTTTGATCGCATTACCGAGCTGGCATCGCATGTGTTAGACATGCCTATTGCGATCATCAACCTGATTGGGGCCGAGCGGCAGTGGTTCAAGTCGTGTGTTGGGGTCGATGCAGAGGGCACAAGCCTCGACATCTCTATCTGCACCACCACGATTCAGACGCCGGAGGTCCTCACCGTCCCTGATCTGCGTGCCGACGACCGGTTTGCAGATAACCCGTTTGTGGAGGATGAGCCCAATGTGCGATTCTACATGGGCGCACCGCTCATTACGGGTGATACGCACCGCCTGGGTACCCTTTGTGTGATGGACCGCACGCCCCGGCATCCCACGCCCCACGACGAGGAGACGCTGGCCCGTCTGGCTCAAGTCGTAGTTGATGAACTGGAGCAGCGGGCTGCCGAGCGCAAAAAGCACGCGGTGCTGCAGGCCATCGGGGAGGCGTTCTACACGGTAGATACGCAGTGGGGCATCACCTATGCGAATGACAACGCGGCGGAGCACTGGGGCGAACCCCCTGACGCGCTACGGGGCCGGGTCGTATGGGAGCTTCTGTCAGATGCAGAGCGTGCGACGTTGGAGCCGACTTTGCGCAGTGCACAGCGCGAGCAAACGGCGGTGCAAACGGTATATGAGGATCCAGAGGCAGAATGCTGGTACCGCGTTCATGCGCATCCGTTTGAGCAGGGGCTGTCGGTGTATCTGCACGACATCACCGAGCAGCAGGCTGTTGCCCAGGAACGAACCCTGTTGGCCAAAGCAGTCGAGGAACTCAACGATGCGGTTCTCATCACCAAAGCCAAACCAATTGACGCGCCGGGACCGCCTGTTGTTTATGCGAACCCTGCATTCGAAAAGATGACGGGGTATGCGTTTAATGAAGTCGAAGGCAAGACGCCGCGCATCCTACAGGGCCCAAAAACCGACCGGGCGGTGCTCGATGGTCTGCGTGCGCACCTGGAGCGCGAGCAGCCGTACGAGGGCGAGACTGTCAACTACCGGAAAGATGGCACTCCGTACACGGTGCGCTGGAACATGGCACCCGTTTGCGATGAGGAAGGCACCTGCACGCACTGGGTGTTGGTGCAGCAAGATGTGACCGAGCGCAACCGCCGCGAAACAGCACTTCGGCAGCAGTACAACCTGCTGTCGCAGACGCAGCGCCTGGCGGGGGCGTGGGAACTGGAGGTGGAAGCGAATACGCTGTCGTGGACTGAAAAAGTATACCGGATCCACGAAATGGAGCCCGGTACGCCAATATCTACGCATGAAGCATTGAGCTTTTATCCTGAAGAGGCTCGCATGCGCCTCCAAGATGCTCTGGATCGGTGCATGCGTACAGGGGAAACCTATGATTTAGAGCTTCCCATTACCACAGCACAGGGCAACGCCCGCTGGGTGCGCACCGTGGGCGGTGTAATTGACCGAGATGAAGACGGAACCATCATAAAAGTGGGGGGAGCGATTCAGGATGTTACGGAACGGAAAGAGGCCAGCGAGGCGCTGGTTGCGGCCAAGGAAGAAGCCGAAGAAATGAGTCGTTTGAAGACAGCTTTCCTGGCAAACATGAGCCATGAAATCCGAACCCCACTTACATCCGTCATTGGGTTTTCGGAGATGCTAAAATCAATCGACCTGCCCGAGCGCGCACAGCAGTGCACTGCGCTTATCCATAAGTCAGGAAAGCGTCTGATGAACACCCTGAACTCAGTGCTCGATCTGTCGCAGCTGGAGGCCGGGGCGATGCGGTTGCATCCCAACGAAATCGATGCGGTGACTGTGCTGCAAGAAACAGTACATATTCAGCAACGCCGGGCCGACGATGCTAAGGTGCACATCCAGGTAGAGACTCCCACCGATCCCGTGCCGGTCACCCTCGACCAGACGGCTTTTGAGCGTGTGGTTACGCATCTGATCGACAACGCGGTGAAGTTCTCCCCTGAGCACAGTACAGTACAGGTTCGCCTGCACGCCAGTAGCGAGCACCTTCAGTTAGCTGTGCAAGACAACGGTATTGGTATCGACGAGACATTTCTGCCGCATCTGTTTGATGCCTTCAAGCAAGAGTCTACCGGCGATGCGCGCACCTATGAAGGCAATGGGTTGGGGCTGACCATCACCAAACGGCTTGTAGATCTGATGGAAGGCACGATCCGTGTAGACACGACCAAAGGCGAGGGCACCACGTTTGTCGTGGAGTGGCCACGGCATGCAGCATAACTGCACACGCCGTTCCCTTGCATTGCACTAATACCAGTTCCGTATGCGTCGTTGGTGTATGGAGGGATGGCAGAGTACACCGTCCATCCATCCATCCATCCGCCCATTCGTCCGCCCATCCCTACACGAGGCCGAAGGCGGGCTGACGAAGTCCATCCAGTGTCGTGCAGAGAAGCAATCCCACAACAGGGCAACCGGATTGGGTATGATGGGACCACCATGCCGGATACAGAGCGGGCTGCTTGCAAACGTAACGTTTCCCTATCCGGCAATTTTGTTGCAGGCTGTTCTGAATCTCTCTTATGTATTCCAGAGTTGCGGTTTTGTAGCTCAGCATACATTTCCCCCCATAGAGACACATGCAGCCGTTGGCGCATGGGACGAAGCCTGTTTGATCATGAAAGCGGAATCGCACAACTTTTCCACCGCCTCGGCCGAAAAGCGCTACGGCCACCCGCAGTCGCGTGAACGTCTGGCCGCCCTGCGCCGCTACCAGATCATGGATACGCCGCCCGAGGAGGCGTTCGACCGCATCACCGATCTGGCCGCACACACGCTCGATGTGCCCATTGCCGTGGTCAACTTCATCGATTCCGAGCGGCAGTGGTTCAAGTCGTGCGTGGGTACCGATGTGAACGAGACCCCGCTCGACCAGGCGCTCTGCAACACCACCATCCGCACGCCCGGGCTGATGGTCGTTGAAGATGCGCGCCACGATCCGCGGTTCAAGGGCAACCCCTTTGTGGCCGGGCCACCGCACCTGCGCTTTTACATGAGTATGCCGCTCACCTCGCCCGATGGCTTCCGCGTGGGCACGCTCTGCGTAATGGATAC
>NZ_JAWOAR010000356.1:0-3011 GCF_046498435.1 Longimonas sp.
ATGATACGCTGGCATGGACTCGACATCGAAGCAGAGGGCACCGGCATCTCGAAACCGCTTAGTCGGCAGGTGAACTTGCTCGGGCACATGCTGGGTGAGGCGACCCGCACGCATCTGGGCGACGACGTCTTTGAGCGCGTGGAGCAGTTTCGGATACAGTGCAAGAAGGCCGTCGAAACCGGCGATCTCGCACCGCGTGAGGCGGTGGCCGATGCGATGGCTGATCTGTCGACGGAAGAGCTCAAAGACCTGCTGCATGTCTACACCACGTTCTTTCATCTGGTGAACCAGGCGGAGCAGCGCGAGATCATTCGCATCAACCGGGAACGCGCGCGGCATTCGGGTCCGGCAGACTGGCCGCTCGGGCCGGGGTCGAGCAACGGCTACACGCCGAAACCGCGTCCCGAGTCGATCGAGGCGGCCATCAAAACGCTGCACGACGAGGACGTTCCGCTTGAGGAGGTCGGCTCTATTCTGCATCAGATTGACGTGCAGCCGACGCTCACTGCGCATCCTACCGAAGCCCGCCGCCAGACAGTGCTGCACAAGCAGCGCGATATGGCCCAGCAGCTCACGGTGCTGCACTCCACCGAGGCCACGCCCGACGAACGCGCCGAGGCGCTCGACACGCTCTACGCGCACATCGTCTTCTTGCTGGGCACCGACGAAATCCGCGCCGCCCGTCCCACCGTGCGCGATGAGGTGCAGCAGGGCCACTATTTCCTGTACAGCACCATTTGGGATACGGTGCCGCGTATCCACAAAGACGTGCAGCACGCGCTCCGCAGCCACTACGGCGACACCACGGATGTGCCTGCGTTTCTGAAGTACCGCTCCTGGATCGGCAGCGACCGCGATGGCAATCCGAACGTGACGCCCGACGTGACGCAGTGGACATTCCAGCGCCAGCGCCGCAAAACGCTTGTGCATCTGCACGACGAACTGACCGACCTGCGTGATGAACTGAGCCTGTCGAGCCGCCAGTACGGGCTGCCCGACGTGCTGCGCGAGTCGCTGGAAACTGACCGTGCCAACGACCGCCTGCCCGATGCACTGGCCGACCGCTACGACCGCGAGCCGTATCGCGAAAAGGTCAGCTACATGATGGCGCAGGTGGAGCAGCTCCACGACGCCAGCACCTACGACACGCTCGACGCCTGTCGCCTCGATCCACGCACCGACGCGTATCGCCCCGACGACTTGCTGGCCGACCTTGATGTGCTCGTGGAAAGCCTGGAAGAACAGGGCTTTGCCGATGCCGCTACCACCGGACAGCTACACCGCGTGCGCGTGCTGGTGCAGACCTTTGGCTTCCACCTGGCCGCGCTCGATGTACGCCAGCACAGCAAGATCCACGAGTCGGCGGTGGGCGCGATGCTGAAGGCCGCAGGCGTAACCGACGACTACGCCGCGCTCTCCGAAGACGAGAAGCTGGCGATTCTGACCGAAGAGCTTACCAATCCGCGTCCGCTCCTGCGCAGCTTCGAGGACCTGCCCGACGATGCAGCCACGCTGCTGGAGGTGTTCGACCTGCTCCACACCATCCACCAGATCGATGCCAACGCGGTAGGCAGCTACATCGTGAGCATGACGCACTCGGTGAGCGACGTGCTGGAGCCGATGCTCCTGGCCAAGGAAACCGGCTGGGGTACGCACACCGACGCTGGCTTTCAGGCCCCGCTCGACTTTGTGCCGCTCTTCGAGACGATCGAGGACCTGGCGCACGCCCACGAGCGCATGATCGACCTGTACACGCACAAGGCGTACGGTCCGCACCTGAAGGGGCGCGACAACTTTCAGGAGGTCATGCTCGGCTACTCCGACAGCAACAAAGACGGCGGCTACTGGATGGCGAACTGGGCGCTGCATCAGGCCATCGACCGGCTGGGGCAGACCGCCAACAATTACGATGTGGACCAGCGCCTCTTTCACGGACGCGGCGGCAGCGTAGGACGCGGCGGCGGACACACGCATCAGGCCATTCGTGGCTTACCCGCCAGCGTGCATAACGGGCGGATTCGATTCACCGAGCAGGGCGAGATCATTTCGTTCCGATACGGACTGCCCGAAATTGCCCGGCGGCATGTGGAGCAGATCGTAAATGCCATGCTCACCACCACCGCGCTCCCCCGCCCCGAAGCGCCGCACCACGACGACGAGGTGGCCGCGGTGCTCGACACCCTTGCCGAAACCGCCCAGACCGCCTACCGCGACCTGATTGACGACGACGAGTTCTGGTCGTGGTACACGCAGACCACACCGATTGAGCACATCAGCCAGCTGCCCATCGCCTCGCGCCCCGTCTCGCGCTCCGACGATGACGACGTAGCCTTCGACGACCTGCGCGCCATCCCGTGGGTGTTTGCGTGGACGCAGACGCGCTTCAACGTGCCCGGCTGGTTTGGCACCGGCGTTGGCATGGCCGAAGCGATGCGCCAGCACGACAACGCCCGCGAGATCTTGCAGCGCCTCTACCGCACGTGGCCGTTCTTCCGGGGCGCGCTCGACAGCGCCCAGCGCGAAATGGCCCGTGCGCGGCTTGCCATTGCCGACACCTACGCCGAGGAAGGTCCGGATGCGCCCTTCCCCGAGCACCTGCACGAGGACTTCGACGCTGCCGAGGCGGCCCTGCTCGACCTGACGGGACAACGCGAGCTCTTCGACAACAGTCCGGTCTTGCAGAAATCGATTCGCCTGCGCAACCCGTACACCGATGTGCTGAACCTGGTGCAGATCGAACTGATGAAGCGCCACCGCACTGCGGCAGAGAACGGCTCGGCAGATGAAGAAGCGCTGCTGCAAGAGGCCCTCCTGCTCAGCATCAACGGCATCGTCGCTGCGATGCAGAGCACGGGGTGAGCGGGGCCGATTGCAGGTCCCAAACCCACCCTTGTCTCTCACTACTTCCTGACACACCCCACAGATCATCCATGCGCGGTATTGTGCTGGCGGGCGGACGCGGAACGCGTCTCTATCCCGCTACCGAGGCGCTTAGCAAACAGCTCCTTCCG
>NZ_JAWOAR010000345.1:0-6850 GCF_046498435.1 Longimonas sp.
CTGCTCGCCATCGCGAAAGCGGGCGGCTTCGTCGGGGTTGTCGGCAACCACCTGCTGGGCAGCCTTGCGTAGCGCACCGGCATCGTCGATCTGCTGCAGGCCCTCTTCCTCCACAATAGCAGCCGGGTCGCCGCCCTCGGCCATCATGTGTCCGAAGATGTCGCGGGCTGCGCGGTTGGTGATGACCTCTGTATCCACCAGACGAACCAGATTGGCAAACTGGGCCGCGTCGAATGGCAGGTCGATCAGCGACTGGTCTTTGCGAGCGGCTTGCAGTTCGTTCACGATCCAGTTGGCTACGGCCTGCGGCGCGTTGTAGTGGTCGAGTGCCTCCTGGAAGAACGCACGCAGCGGTTCATCGCCAGCTAAGAGGGCAGCGCCGTCGCGCGTGAGGCCCAGTTCGCGGTGATACTGCTCGTACACGGCACGCTCGGCCTCGGAGAGCTGCTCGGCGGGGTCGCGCTGCGCGGCAATCGAGCGCTCACGCTGCTTGCGCTTGGCCTCTTCTTTGGCTTTGCGTTCCGCCTCCAGATCGACCGTGTCGCCATCGTCGGCCCAGCGGTCGCGCAAGGGGACGATCTGGTTGAAGACCAATGCCTCGCGCGAGGAAGCCTCGGGATCCTGCCAGAAGTAGCCCACGCGCTCAAACTGATAGCGCTGGTCGTCGGGGTTGTCTAAGATGCTTGGCTCCACGATGCCCTCGTGCACCTGGAGCGAGTCGGGGTTCAGGTGCGTTTTGAAGTCTTCGTCACCGCCGTCGGGGGCGGGCACCGTGAAGAGGCGATCGTAGAGACGGGCCTCGAAGGAGAGCCCGGCCTGCGCATCCACCCAGTGGATAACGCCTTGCGGCGTGGGGCTATCAACAGGATCGACGTTGCCCTTCGTGGCAGGATCGTAGGTGCAGTGTAGTTCTTTGATAGTGCCGTCGTCATCGCGCACCACGCGCTCGCAGGTGATCACGTAGCTGTTGCGGAGGCGTACGGCCTTCCCGGGCGACAGGCGGTAGAAGTCTGCGGGCGGATCCTCATGGAAGTCGTCGCGCTCGATATAGAGCGTCCGCGAAAACGGCACGCGGCGGCTGCCTTCGTTGTCGATGTCGTGCGGCCACGAGGGCAGATCCATCCACTCGGTGTCGTCGGCGGAGTAGTTGGTGAGCACCACCTTGAGCGGATCGACGACGGCCATCACGCGGGGCGCGGTGGTGTTCAGCGTGTCGCGGATTGCGTGCTCGAAACGGCTGATCTGCACGCGGCTTTCGGTGCGCGTTACGCCTACGTCGTCGCAGAACGCGCGAATGGCAGCCGGCGGCACGCCACGACGGCGCAGCCCCGCCAGCGTAGGCAGGCGCGGGTCGTCCCAGCCCGCCACATCGCCGCGCTCTACAAGCTGAAGCAGCTTCCGCTTGCTCATCACGGTGTAGCCCACGTTCAGCCGCGAAAACTCGTACTGATGCGGGCGGCTCTCGTGCTCCTCCTCAGGCAGGCAGCGCTCCAGGAGCCAGTCGTACACGCGGCGGTTGTTGTCGAACTCCAGCGTACAGAGCGAGTGCGTGATGTCTTCGATGGCGTCTTCGAGCGGATGCGCAAAATCGTACATCGGGTAGAGGCACCAGTCGTCGCCACGCCGGTAGTGGTGGGCGTGTTTGATGCGCAGCAGCAGCGGATCGCGCATAATCATGTGCGGCGAGGCCATGTCGATTTTGGCCCGCAGTACGTGATCGCCGTCGTCGAACTCCCCGTTGCGCATGCGCTGGAGCAGGTCCAGGTTCTCTTCGACCGAGCGGTCGCGGTACGGACTCGGCGTGCCCGGCTCGTTGACGGTGCCTCGGTTCTCGCGAATCTCTTCTTCGGTCTGGCTATCGACATACGCATCCCCCTGTTTTACAAGCTGTACGGCGAAGTCGTAAAACTGCTCGAAGTAGTCGGCCGCGTGGTAGCAGTGCTCGCCCCAGTCGTAGCCGAGCCACTGCACGGCCTCTTTGATGGCGTTGACGTATTCCTCGCTTTCGGTTTCAGGATTGGTGTCGTCAAAGCGCAGGTGGCAGCGCGTGTCGGCCACGTCGGCATAGTCCTCGGCAATGCCGAAGTTCAGGCAGATCGATTTGGCGTGGCCCAGGTGCGGGTAGCCGTTGGGCTCGGGCGGAAAGCGCGTAACGACTCGCTTGCCGTGGCGACCAGCACGCAAGTCGTCGTTGATGATTTCGCGGATGAAATTGGTGGCGGGCGGCAGGGCAGAGTCGTCGCTCACGGGGGATTCGCCGGGTTGGGTTGGCAGATACGATAGGGAGAAGTACGTAGGAGCCGTCTGCCAAAAAGATCCGCAGGCGTTGCGTGCACATGCTGGCACAAGGCGTTTCCACGAACTTTCGTTTGGAGGCCCTCGTTCGGCATTGTAGCTGCTGTAATTCTCATCATAACGCCGGGTCATCTATGCCGTGGAGCCAACGTACAAAAGTCGGAGTGGGTATCGCTGTTATTATCGGGCTTGCGGGTAGCGCATGGCTATGGTGGATACGCGGCGACGCGGCCCTGCGCTGGCAGGCGGTCGATCGCATGATTGCACAGTCGCATGGCTCGGTGCCTACCATTTCGACCGAGACGCTGGCTGAGCGCCTGCATCGGCCCGAAAACGAGCGCCCGCTGCTGCTCGATGCCCGTGCGCCCGAGGAGTACGCGACCAGCCACATTGAGGGCGCGCGCCATTACGATCCAGAGCGGCCCAACACGGCTCTGCTCGATACGGTGGCCACCGACCGGCCCATTGCCGTGTACTGCTCGGTGGGCTATCGCTCGGCAGGCGTGGTGAATGCGCTTCGCGACGACGGCTACACCAATGTTGTGAACGTAGAAGGCTCCATTTTCCGCTGGGCCAACGAAGGCCGCCCTGTGGTGCAGCAGGGCGAGCGCGTGGGCCGGGTGCATCCGTACGATGCCGTGTGGGGGCAACTGCTCGCCGACTCGCTGCGTGCCCCGAATGCGCCAGCGCCCTACAGTACAACCGGCGAGTGAGACTGTGCGATGCTGTCGTTCTGAGCGGGTGCTTCATGTGACGTTGTGGCATGATATGCGGGGCTGGCAGGCTGGGTATCGACTCCGTTACGGCCTTTCTGCGCCGCAGCCCCACAAGCTGACAGAATCACACGCCTTAGACGGCTGGCACCACTTTCGCACGTGAGTCCAGCGCGAGGTTGCAACAAGGCAATGCCTTTGCAATCTCGATGGTTGACTCTTTCCTCCAAGATGTGGTGATCGTCTTATGAACACGCACTTTAAACGACTGGAACGGTTGTACGGGCGCTCGCACGCTGCATCCACCCAAGCTGCAGTGTCTTTTGGGCGCGCCATCATTCACAGCGATATCGAGGGCCGTCTGCCGGGCACCACCGCTGCCGAACAATTCCTGACCGATGCTGCTCGTTTGGCAGCGGGGTCGCTTCACAAAGAACATGTGGTGCGCGTGGATCAGTTCGAAGTTGAGATGAAGCAAGATGGGTATACCGGTCCGGTGCGCGCAATGGCGCAAGTCATTCTCACGCAGCCGCCACGTGCGGTCGTTACCGTGCTTCTGCTGAGCGACGATGACGAGGTTGTCGCCGAGGCGCGAGGCTCGTTCTTGCCCACCAAAGAGCAACTCCCCGACCTGTCGGCGGTGGCCGAGCCGAGCAGCTCTACCTCAAACGACGCAATGGGATACGATGACGAATACGCGGAGCCGAACGCGCCGGGGCTTGAACCGGCCTCGTTCATGCCGATCTATGCGTCGCCATTTGGCGTGATATGCTTGAACTGATACGATAAGCACATTCGAGTGCGAACTGCGATCTGCACCGTAGATTGAGGCTAATCTCCGCTACACAATACCAGCGCCCACAGCCAGCAATGGATGCGGGCGCTGCTATGTTGGGGACGAGACAGATATTTCTGGCAAGACGGGGCACGCAGCACAACGCCCAACCGGAACCGGGACACAAAAAAACGGGACGCCCCCCGCGAAGGAAGCGTCCCGCTCGTGTTGGATTCGCAGCGTGTGTATCTCTCCGAAGAGAGACGATTCAGCCTAAAAGTCCATGTCGCCCATGTCGGGCATGCCGTTGCCGCCACCGTTGGACTTGCTCGGACGGTTGGCAATCACCGACTCGGTGGTCAGCAGCAGCCCAGCGACCGACGCCGCGTTTTCGAGCGCACTGCGCGCGACCTTAGTGGGGTCGAGCACGCCTTGCTCAAGCAGCGGTCCGTAGACATCGGTGCGTGCGTTGTAGCCGAAGTCGCCTTCGCCTTCCTTCACGTGCTCCACCACGAGCGAGCCTTCAAGACCCGCGTTCGATGCGATCTGGCGGAGCGGCTCTTCGAGCGCACGGCGTACAATCGAAACGCCAATCTCCTGGTCCTGGTTTTCGACATCGAGGGTGTCAAGCGCATGCAGCGCGCGCAGGTAGGCTACGCCACCGCCGGGCAGGACGCCTTCTTCGATGGCCGCCCGCGTGGCGTGCAGCGCATCTTCGACGCGTGCTTTCTTCTCTTTCATCTCCGGCTCGGTAGCAGCGCCCACCTTGAGCACCGCCACTCCGCCCGAGAGCTTCGCAAGGCGCTCTTGCAGCTTGTCGCGGTCGTAGTCCGACGTAGCGTTTTCGACCTGCTGGCGGATCTGGTTCACACGCGCCTTAATCTGCGCATCATCGCCAGCACCATCCACGATCGTGGTGGCGTCCTTGTCGATGGTAATGCGGCTGGCGGTACCGAGGTAGTCGAGCGTCGCATTTTCGAGGCGATAGCCTTTCTCCTCGCTCACGACTGTTGCGCCCGTGAGCACCGCGAGGTCTTCGAGCATGGCCTTGCGGCGGTCGCCGAAGCCGGGGGCCTTCACCGCAGCCACCTTGAGCGTGCCGCGCAGCTTGTTCACTACGAGCGTGGCAAGTGCTTCGCCTTCAATATTCTCGGCGATGATGAGCAGCGGAGAGCTTGTCTGTGCGGCCTTCTCCAGAATGGGGAGCAGGTCATTCATCGACGAGATCTTCTTATCGTGGATGAGGATGCGCGCATCCTCAAGCTCGGCCACCATGCCCTCCGAATCCGTCACGAAATAGGGCGAGAGGTAGCCGCGGTCGAACTGCATGCCCTCAACCACATCGAGTTCGGTCTCCAGGCCCTTGGCCTCTTCGACGGTGATAACGCCATCCTTGCCCACGCGCTCAAACGCATCGGCAATGAGTGCGCCAATGGCGGAGTCATTGTTGGCCGAGATCATGGCCACCTGGCTGATGTCGCTCTTGCCATCCACCTCGCGGCTCTGTGTGGCCAGGTCGGCCACCACCGCTTCCACAGCCCGGTCGATGCCGCGCTTCAGATCCATCGGGTTTGAGCCCGCCGTTACGCTGCGCAGTCCCGTCGTCATGAGGGCTTGCGCCAGCACCGTGGCGGTGGTGGTGCCGTCGCCCGCGATATCGGAGGTCTTCGAGGCGACCTCTTTCAGCATCTGGGCGCCCACGTTTTCGAGGCGGTCTTCCAGCTCAATCTCCTTGGCAACGGTGACACCGTCTTTCGTGATGGTCGGCGCGCCATAAGATTTTTCAATGAGTACGTTGCGGCCTTTCGGGCCCAGCGTCACTTTTACGGCGTTGGCCAGCGTGTCTACGCCGCGTTTCAGGGCGTTGCGGGCCAAGGCGTCAAAAACAATTTGCTTCGACATAGGATTCGTTATACCGTGGGTTATTGTGAATCGTTACAGAGAGATACGGACCGTAGGATGCCGATCCGTTAATCGTCGAGGCGGCCCAACACGTCCGACTCTTTCATGATGAGCAGCTCTTCGTCGTCAAGCGTGAGGTCGGTTCCGGCGTACTTGCCGTAGAGCACGCGGTCGCCCTCGCGCACGCTCATGTCAACATGCACGCCGTCTTCCGTGCGACCGGGGCCCACGGCGACGACGGTGCCTTGCTGTGGCTTTTCTTTGGCGGTGTCGGGAATGTAGAGTCCGCTCGACGTTTTCTCTTCAGCGGGAAGCGGGCGCACTGCGATGCGGTCGCCCAGGGGTTTGAATGTAGACATAACGTAGACGATTGCAGATACGGTTAAGAGTGCTGTTGAGTGAGGAGCAGGCTACAGGCCTACTCACATTTTGACGCATAGCAACCGGTGTACCGCCGCGTTCAGCGGGGTGAACGATTTGCAGAAAGTACACAAAATGGTGTTGTATGGGGGAGGCGAACGGCACCGCCTGTCGCGTTGGCAGATCCTGGGCGGGCGGGCGCTGTGCCTGCACTGACGAGGCGTCCTGCCAGCGTGGCAGTGGGTAGTGGGGACCGGAAGGGAATGGCACGCGGGAGGGGCTCGTTGGGGTTTCCTCTTAAACAGCAAGGATCATGTAGCACGTCCAACGGAGGACCGTTGGACAGAGGAAGAGAAGGGACTGTTGGATGCAGATGTGACAGAGGTGAGGCTGGGTTACGCGCTGCGTGTGGCGTTGGTGAGTTCGCGCAGGGCTTCGATCTGCCGTTGTTCGCGCTGCTCCTTGTCGTAGAGCGTGCGCGGGGCCACGCGCTCCTGGCACTGCGCTTCGGTGAGGGGGCAGCGCTCGCAGGTGAGGTTGACCTCGCGCCGTGTGATGGCCGGGTCGTGCGCAAACTGCACCTGGCGGCGGAAGGCTTCGTCCATCAGAAAACCAATAGAGACGCACGAATTGGTGGTGTCTTTCAGGGCCAGCGGGCGGGCGGTGGAGAGCGTGAGGAACTCGGCATCCGCATTGATGAAATGCGACCGCTGCGCCCGCACGGCGGCCAATGTGCTGGACGGGTCGTGCGCGTAGTCGTCTTGCGCCTGGGCTTCAGACAGCTCTTTGAGTAGTTGGATGGCCG
>NZ_JAWOAR010000039.1:0-8250 GCF_046498435.1 Longimonas sp.
AGCTTTATTCTAAGGATCACAGATGGTCGTTGAGCAGCAGCGATGAACGTGCTAAGAACGGGTTGTGCTATAGGTTCAGAAGTCGCACAGCCCCCCCAACGCCCGTCATCCAGATCCTGAATCGAGTTCAGGACAGGCAAGGCGCCCCTGGCGCCGCTGATCCGGGATCCATTCGCCGTTTGAGGGCGAACTCACTCCGCTCACGTATTCCTCCATTGGGGCATGGATCCCAGATCGTCGCTCCGCTCCGTCTGGGATGACGGTGTGAGGGCATAAAAAAGCATTTCTGTATGTTCAACAGCGATCAGATGTATAGCACAACGCATTCTGAGAGGGACTTGAGGAACGCCTTCCACGGTTCCCTCCTCCTCGGGGAGGATGGGTAGGATGGAGGGGAATCCACCCGGCAATCCCCAAAACCATTGTTGAGGTCACTTAGCGTGCGGGGCAGGGGAACGTTCAGCCTACAGGCAACCGTACACCACGCATCCAACTGTCCTTTTTGCTTATCCCGTTTGCCATGCTGCCTTCTGCTACGGTTACTGCGCTAAAAGCACAGAAGAACAACCCGAATCGCGTGTCCCTCTTTCTGGATGGGGAGTTCGCGCTTGGCATCCACCAGGACCTGGTGGTGAAGTACGATCTGCACACCGGGCGCACGCTTACGCCCGAGGAGCAAGCGCAGTTGGAGGCCGATGAGCGCCTTATCGATGCGAAGCAGTGTGCGCTGGAGTACCTGGCGCACAAGCCGCGTACCGAGGGCGAGGTGCGCGATCGCCTGGCCCGCGACGATTACGAGTCCGAGATTATTGAGCAGGTCATTACGCGGCTACACGAACTCTCGTATCTCGACGACGAAACGTATGCCCATGACTTCGTAAAGGCACGCTTCGCCAACAAGTCGTACGGCCCGCACCGCCTGCGCCGCGACCTGCGCGAGCGTGGGGTCGATGCGGGACTCATTGAAGAGGCCCTGGCCGGACTCCGCGAAACGGTCGACTTTCAGGAGGAAGCGCATGCCCTGGCCGAGAAGTACTGGCACCGTGTGGCCGACGAGTCGCATCCGCTGAAGCAGGCCAAGAAACTGCAAGGCTATCTGGTGCGCCGTGGCTATGGCACATCAACGGCACGGGCCGCGGTTGAAACCGTACAAAGCGAACACGCCACCCCATAGCGTGCGTCTCTCTCCTTCGACTATCCAACCGCTCATGGAGATCTCTTCGTTGCCTTCTCGATCTTCGACCGCCTCGAAAGAGGAGCCGCGGCCGTCAGTGGCCCCGTCGCCCCCCGATCCGTCGTCGGGGCTGTCGAGTGGCGAGCGTGCGCTACGTTGGGCGCTGGGCGCACTCGGCGTGGGGCTGGGCGTGGCTACCGTGTGGTACTTTGCAGGGCTGTTCGTGTATCTGGCCGTAGGTAGCCTGCTGGCTTACTTCCTGCATCCAATGGTCGATCGCATTCAAGGCATGGGGATGCGGCGGGTGCCCAGCATCCTGCTGGTGTTTGTGTTTGTGCTGGGCGTATTTGCCATCCTGCTCACCTTTATCGTGCCTTTTCTGGCGCAGCAGATTCAAGATCTCTCGCAACTGGTGTCGGTGGAGGCCGCGACCGAGGCCGCGCGCTACGTAGAAGCCTGGGCTGGGCAGTTTGCGCCCGTAGAGCCGGGTCAGATCGAAGCTACGGTGCGCGATGCGCTTCAGGCGCTGGCACAGGGCGATCTGGTAGAGGGCGACCGCGTGGCGCAGACCATCAGTTCGCTCGTGTCGGTGTTCACGAACATCGTCTATGCGGTTATCATCATTCCGTTTATCACGTTCTTTCTGCTGAAAGATGGCGTCGATCTTAAGCGCAGCCTGCTGAAATGGGTGCCGAACCGCTACTTCGAAATTACGCTTGCGGTCCTTGCCAAAGCCGAGGTAAGCCTTGGGCGATATGGACGTGCGCTGCTGGTGCAGTCCACAAGCGTGGCGCTGGTCGCGTGGTTTGCTTTGTGGATGGTAGGGCTCGAAAACGCACTCGCCATTGGCATTTTCGTGGGCATCGCCAACACCATTCCGTACTTTGGGCCGTTCTTTGGATTTCTGGTGGGCACCGTGGTGGGCATTGCGCAAACGGGCGACTTGAGCCTGGTGCTGGGCGTGGCAGCCGCGATGGCGCTCACCCAACTCTCCGACAATGTGCTGTTTCAGCCGTACATCTTCTCGCGCGCGGCCAACGCTCACCCCCTCGTCATCCTGTTTGTGGTGCTCATTGGAGCGCAACTGGCCGGGCTCATTGGAATGCTCGTAGCTATTCCCCTGACTACCACCGTGCGCGTCATCGGATCTCAGATTCTGTGGAGCATCCGAAACTATCACGTATTTCGCGCCGCCTCCTGATTCGAGACTGGATCGTGCGGCGTGAGGCAGCTACCTTGCGTACTCCGGCTGAAGCCAAATAGGTCGGCGCCCTCCGTTGCGCATCCCCAAACACACGTGCTTACAACCATGAACGAAATAGTTAGGGGGATGCCAAGGCACCGCCTATCCGGTTAGCGATCTCGTAGTCCTACTCACATGCTCCTTTGCCGATGTCTGCTCTTGCTGCCGAACCTGCCCCTGCCCTTGCCGATGCTGTGGATGCAGTGCGTCAACGCACCGACCACACGCCCGAACTGGTCCTGATTCTGGGGTCGGGACTGGGTGATCTGGCCGATGAGGCCGATGCGCCCACCGTGGTGCCGGCCGATGTCATCCCCAACTACCCGCAGTCTACCGTCGATGGCCACCACGGTCAGCTGGTCTTTGGCACGCTCGAAGGCACTTCGGTTGTGTTTGTGCAGGGGCGCGTGCATGCCTACGAGGGCTATCCCACGCCGCGCCTTACTTTTCCGCTGGAGCTGTGCCACGCGCTCGGGGCCACCCGGCTCCTCGTAACCAACTCGGCCGGAGGCATCAACCGCACGTTTCAGCCGGGGCAACTCATGTTCATCACCGACCACCTGAACATGGCGTTTGCCGATCCGGGGCAGGGGCAGATGGCCTCCCCGCGCGACACCGCTGCCCGCCGCGATGTGCATGCGTCTACTGCGTCCCCGCTGCACACTGGCTACTACGACCTGGAATGGACCGGCCGAGCGCAGCAGGTCGGGGCCGAGCAGGGCGTGCTCACCGTGCGTGGCACCTACGCCTGGACGCGCGGCCCCTCGTACGAAACGCGCGCCGAAGTCCGCATGCTAAGCACGCTGGGGGCGGATGCGGTGGGCATGAGCACGGTGCCCGAGGTGCTGCAGGCGCACGCGCTGGGTATGGATGTGCTGGGCATCTCCACCATCACCAACTTTGCTGCTGGACTGGGCCATGAGGTGCTCGAACATGAGGACGTGCTCAAGGTGGGCCAGCAGGTGCGCGGCGACCTGCGCACGCTGGTGCGCGCCATCGTAGAAAAGACGTGAGAATGCCGTTTCCCGAGGCGCTGCTCCGAACCTTTCGGCGGGTGCACGGAATAGAGCACGTGTTGCCGCCGTCCCATAGCCCCAACGCCTCCGTCTATGATTCCCGTCATCAACTACGCCGACCGTGCCGACCGCCTGCAAGCGGTGCTCAGTCGCAGTGCCTCGTTCAGCGATGAGGTTGATACCGCCGTGCGCGATATTCTGCATGCCGTGCAGACCGAGGGGGACGCCGCGCTGCATCGCTTTACCGAGCAGTTCGACGGCGTGGCCCTGGAGGCGCTACATGTCCCTGAATCCGCCCTGCACGCAGCGCTGGACGATATCGACGACGAACTGCGGCGCATTATGGATGAGGCCGCGGCGAACATCCGCCGGTTCCACGAGCGGCAAGGCCCCCACTCCTGGTTCGAGGACGACGGCGACGGCGTGATGCTCGGCCAGCGCGTGCAGCCGCTGGAGCGCGTCGGACTCTACGTGCCCGGCGGCACGGCGGCGTATCCCTCCAGCGTGCTCATGAATGCGATTCCGGCGCAGGTGGCCGGCGTGCCGCACATTGCGATGGTGTCGCCGCCGCAAGACGATGGGCTGCCGCATCCGCACATCATGGCCGCCGCTGCGCTGCTGGGCCTCGACCGCGTGTACGCCCTGGGCGGCGCGCAGGCTGTGGGCGCGCTCGCCTTTGGTACCGACACCGTGCAGGCGGTCGATAAGATCGTAGGACCTGGCAACGCCTACGTGGCCGCCGCTAAGAAACAGGTGTTTGGGCGTGTGGACATTGACTCGGTGGCGGGGCCCAGCGAAATTGGAGTGCTGGCCGATGCCACCGCCGACCCCGCCTTCGTAGCTGCAGATCTGCTCTCGCAGGCCGAACACGACCCCCGCGCCTCCGCCCTGCTCGTCACGCCCCACCGTCCGCTGGCCGAGGCGGTTCGCGACGAAATTGCCACGCGCGTGCCCGACCTGCCGCGCGTTGACATCATCAAGGCCTCGTTGCGCGACTACAGCGCCTGCATCGTTACCGACACCATGGCGCAGGCCGTGGACATGATGAACGAACTTGCGGTTGAGCACCTCGAAATCATCACCGACGAGCCGTGGACGGTGTGCTCCGACATCAAGCACGCCGGTGCCATCTTTCTCGGGCCGTACTCCTCAGAGCCGGTGGGCGACTACTTTGCCGGACCCAACCACGTGCTGCCCACCGGCGGCACCGCGCGCTACGCTTCGGCGCTGCGGGTATCCGACTTCGTGCGCACGCAGTCCATCATCCAGTACTCGGCGCGCCGCCTTGCGAAAACCGGACCCGACATCGTACAGTTTGCCGAAGCCGAGTCGCTCCAGGCGCATGCCGATGCCATCCGTGAGCGCCTGAAGCAGCTCAACGCCTCCGCCTAACGCCTTTGCACCCACGTTTCCCCGATTGCTATGGATACTGCCTCCGCATCCCCCGCGACCCTCGACACCGTGATGGAGCGCATCCGCCCCGGCGTGCGCAACGAATCGCCGTACCTGGTGGGGGCTCCACCCCGTGCCGAGGTCAAGCTCAACCAGAACGAGAGTCCGTACGACCTGCCACCCGCGCTGAAGGCCGAACTCATCGAGACGCTCAACGACCTGGCGTTTAATCGCTACCCGGCGGAGCAGCCGTCTGCACTGGCGGAAGCGCTTGCGGCCCACAACGACGTAGCGCCCGAGCAGGTGCTTGTGGGCAACGGCTCGAACGAGCTTACGTACCTGTTTGGCCTCGCATTTATTGCGCCGGATACGCCGGTCGTGCTGCCCGCGCCCATGTTCTCCCTCTACGAGAAGGTGGCGCGTCTCTACCACGCCGACCTCACCACCATTCCGCCGCGCGACGACCTGCACTTCCATATCGACGCGCTGGTTGATGCCGTAACACGCACCAACGCAGCCATGACGGTGCTCACCACCCCGAACAATCCTACCGGACTTGCAATCCCGCCGTCCGATCTGGAGCGCGTGCTGCAGGCTACGCCCGGCATTGTGGTGATAGACGAAGCCTACGTCGAGTTCAACGACCACCCGCCTGCCACCGAACTGCTCGATGCATATCCGAACCTCATCATCCTGCGCACGCTCTCGAAAGCCTTCGGGCTGGCCGGGCTGCGGTTGGGCTATCTCATGGCGCACGAATCGGTCGTTACCGAACTCATGAAAGCGCGCCTGCCGTTTATGGTCGACCGCTTTTCGGAGGCCGTAGGGCGCACCGTACTTCAGCATCCCGACCTGCTCAACGAGCGGGTGCAACAGCTCAAAGCGCACACGCGCCACCTGGTCGACGCGCTGTCGGGGCGCTCCGACGTGACCACCGTGCCCACCCAGGCCAACTTCGTGCTCTTTGCGCCCCAAACGAAGCACGCCGATGCCGTACAAGACGCCCTTTCCGAGCGCGGCGTGCTCGTGCGTAACATGGGCGGCTACGACGCGTTGCAGGGCTACCTGCGCGTGTGTGCAGGCACCGAGAATGAGAACAAGGCATTTTTGGATGCGTTGGATGCTGTGCTCTGATCAGACCAACGCCCCCGCATTCGCGCTCTCTGGCGCTCCCTTTTGCACTGATATTCCACGCTGTATAATGAACTTCATTCGGGTACGAATTATTGGCCTGTCCACCAGTCCGTCCAGCGGCGGTGCTTATGCGCTGGTCCTGGGCGAGGAAGACGGTAACCGGCGCCTGCCCATCATCATTGGGGCCTTTGAGGCCCAAGCCATTGCGCTGGAACTCGAAAAGATCCAGCCCCCGCGTCCCATGACGCACGACCTGCTGCGCGACGCTTTCGACTCGATGCAGGCCAACGTAACCGAAGTGGTCATCGACGAATTGCGCGAGGGCACCTTCTTCGCCAAAATTCGCTACAGCCACGACGGCGGCAGCGACAAGCTCGACGCCCGCCCGAGCGACGCGGTGGCGCTGGCTGTGCGTGTAGATGCGCCCATCTTCGTGGCGCCCGGTGTACTCGAAGAAGCCGGCATCGTGGCCGACGACGATGGCGAAGGCATGTCGGGCCTGGCCACCGAAGAAGGCAGCGCCGAAGAGGAGATTTCCTCAGATGCGTCGCCCCTCGAACGCATGGAGAAGCAGCTCGACAAAGCCATCGAAGAAGAAAACTACGAGCGCGCTGCCGAACTGCGCGATCAGATTGAACAGCTCAAAAGCGAACAGAGCCAGAACTAACCATTCGGTTCCGTGCGCTGCATTCCAAGAAGCTTCGTGAAACGCCCCACGGAGCTTCTTTTTTTGTGCAGCAGTGCACGAGCCCAGCCCCAAAGTATCAGTTTAAAAGTATCAGTTTAGGGGAAACCCACAACCCCTCGTCACACAACGTGTGTTCCGACACAGAAACGTAGTGCTGAATCCGCCCGTGGGCCGCCGCAGGAGCAGCCGCGTGCCTGCACCGGTATGCCGTCCGGGCGCGCCTGTTGCTGCTCGCCCGTTGCCCCGCCGCTTGCCTTTCGCATCCACCCCGACGAACCGCCATGCCCAACACGCTCGACGCCCCCGCCCGATGTTTGCCCTGGGCCGATCTTAACGCCATCCCGGCCCTTGCTGCCGACTACGCCGACGGCACCGGCACCGCCGCGTCGTACTTCGCCTACGACCGCGATGACATAGGCGATCAGCAAGCTGCCGCAGATGTAGCAGCCACTCGCCCCCAAGACCGCTCCGTGCTGGCCGATGTCCTCGCCGAGCAGAACGCGGCGTGGAACAACGACGCCAACGGCGTGCAGGTCAACATTGACGCACTGCGCGATCCCGACACCATCGCGGTCGTTACCGGGCAGCAGGTCGGGCTCTTTGGCGGACCGCTCTACACGCTCTACAAGACCAGCACGGCGCTGGCGTGGGCCAAACACCTGGCTGAGCAAACCGGCCGCACGGTGGTACCGGTCTTCTGGATTGAGGGCGAAGACCACGACTTCAAGGAGATCGCCCACACGCACGTGCTGTCTCGCAACGACGTGGTGACGCTCGACTACGCCCCCGATCCTGCTCCTGCCGGACCCGTGGGACCACATGCGCTGGGCGATGCCATCCGCGTGCCGCTCAACGCGCTCGATGAGGCCCTGCCGCCCTCCGACTTCAAACCGAGGGTCTACGGCGCCATTGCGGATGCCTACACCTCCGAGCGCACCCTGGAGGATGCCTTTGCCCAGCTCATTGCCACCTGGTTTGCCGATACCGGGCTCGTGCTGCTGAATCCCGACGACCGCCGCCTCAAACAGCTGGTGCGTCCACTCATTGCGCACGACATGGATCACAGCGCCGCCGCCGTTGAGGCCGTGCACACGGCGGGGCAGGCGCTCCAGGACGAGGGCTACCACATGCAGGTGCAGGCGCGCCCGACCAATTTCTTCTGGATGGAAGACGACGGCCGCTACGCCATCGATGCGAACGACGACGGCACGTTCACCCTGCGCCACGACGGACGCACCTGGAGCCGCGACGAACTGCAAGGCCGCATCGACGAGCAGCCCGAGCGGTTTAGTCCCAACGTGGTTACGCGTCCGCTTGTGCAGGACCAGCTCTTGCCCACAGCGGCGTACGTGGCGGGGCCCGGCGAGATTTCGTACTTTGCGCAGTATCGGGGCGTGTACGAGTGGGCGGGCACCACCATGCCGCTCATTGTGCCCCGCGCCAGCATGACGCTCGTGGAGAGCAAGGTGCAGAAGGTGCTCGACAAGTATGAGCTGTCCGTGCGCGACGTTGAACAACAGAGAGCCGAGCAGCTCTTCCAATCGGTCGTGGTGGATGCGATGGAGGTGGATATCGACCAGACGTTTGGGCAGACCGCTTCCCG
>NZ_JAWOAR010000055.1:0-4595 GCF_046498435.1 Longimonas sp.
CCCCGAGACACTCGAAGTCGTCGATTCGTTTACGGTCGAGGGCTTTCCGCTGCGCATCTACATGACCCCCGACGGCAATACCGCACTGGTGTCATGTGCTCGTGCGAACGAAGTCGCCATTGTTGACACGGACACGCGTGAAGTGGTTGCTCGCGTGCCGACTGGCGAAGCGCCCGTAGGGATCCAGATTACACCCGACGGCACCGAAGCCTTCGTGGGCAACATGAACGGTGGGAGCGTAACCGTCATCGATCTGGAGGCGCAAGCCGTTTCCGATACCCTGCCGTTGGGCACAGGCCCCGATGGCATGGCGTTCGTAGAGTAGTGGTGTGTCAGAGGTCAATGTGTGGGTAGTAACGCACCTCTCTCAGAATGCGTTGTGCTATACATATAATCGCTGTTGAACATGCAGAAATGCTTGTTTATGCGCCCACACCGTCATCCCAGACGGAGCGGAGCGACGATCTGGGATCCATGCCCCAATGGAGGGATACGTTAGCGGAGTGAGTTCGCCCTCAAACGGCGAATGGATCCCGGATCAGCGGCGCCAGGGGCGCCTTGCCTGTCCTGAACTCGATTCAGGATCTGGATGACGGGCGTTGGGCGGGCTGTGCGACTGCTGAACCTATAGCACAACCCGTTCTCAGACTACACGTCGCTAAACACGTACGCTGTCGGTAGAAAAATCTCCTTCTTGCACCTGTTCGGCTCGCAGTGGGAGAGATTCCCGCAAGGGATGACCTATCGGCCCCTTCGCACAACAGGAATGACCTACGACCCTCGCTTCGCTCCTCAGAATGACAGAATGTGGAGTGTTGGCGTTATACCCCGCAACTTGGGTTGCATGGTGTAGGGGCACGCCTCGCCGTGCCCCTACTACTTACCTATTCAACCGGCTCCATCCGAAAGATACCGCCGTTGGCATCGTCGGTGAGCAGATAGATGAAACCGTCGGGACCGGTGCGCACATCGCGGATGCGCCCAAGCTCGTCGGCCAAGAGCTCTTCCTGATCCGTCACCTCGTCGCCATCAACCACCACGCGGCGGATCTGCTGGTACGCCAGCGCGCCTACAAACAGGTTGCCCTGCCACTCCGGAAACGCATCGCCATCGTACGCGGCCATGCCTGAAGGGGCAATTGAAGGCGTCCACTGGATCACCGGCTCCACGAACTCATCCGTCTCATCGGGATCGATGCCCACGGGTTCGTCCTCGCGGTACTCGCGTCCATAGGTGGCTTCGGGCCAGCCGTAGTTGTTGCCTGCTTCAATCAGGTTCAGCTCATCGCCGCCGCGCGGACCGTGCTCATGCGCCCAGATAATGCCCGATTCAGGGTGGCGCACAATCCCTTGCTGGTTGCGGTGTCCGTAGCTGTAGTGCGCATCGTTGACTGCGTCATCATCCACAAACGGATTATCGCTGGGGATGCTGCCGTCCTCGTTCAGACGCAGCAGCACGCCGGCATCGTCTTCGGTGTCTTGGGCCGGATCGCGGAGCCCGCGGTCGCCGATGCTGGCGAGGAAGGTGCCGTCTTCCATAAAGACAATGCGCGAGCCGTAGTGGCGTCCGGGCTCCTTAGGCGGGTCCTGCACGTAGAGCGTCTCCACATCGGTCAGGGTATCGTCTTCAAGCTGAGCGCGAGCCACGGTGGTAGACGTAAGCTCATCGCCTTGTGGGTTGGAATACGTGAAGTAGATCCACCCCGTATTCTCGTAGTCCGGATGCAGCACCACATCAAGAAGACCGCCCTGGTTCTCGGCATGCACCTCGGGTACGCCGCTTAAGGACGTCACGCTGCCATCAGGTGCTACGCGATTCATGCGTCCAGGCCGCTCGGTCACGAGCATGTCGCCCCCAGGCAAGAACGCGATGCCCCACGGATTTTCCAGATTATCCGCCAGTTGCACCACCTGAAAGTCGAGTTCCTCGCTCTCTACGAGATCCACAACGACCTCTCCCTGCTGGCCTTCGGAAGCGGACTCCTCGTTATCGGCTGCCGAATCTCCAGAAGATACATCGCCACACCCTAAAAGTGCAGCACCCAGAATCACCAGTACACTATGTAAAATGACAGTACGCATAGAACACAAAAGAACCTGTGGGAAGACAAGACGAACAACGACTCGTTCACGGCACGCACAGCATGGTTATCCGTTTCCGCGCATATCGGCTATTGTACAAATAATGTTACGGTTATCAGCTAAAGCCCATCAGTTGGGTCTCGTTGCGTATTGACTTCCTCCTGTGCTTGCATGACTGCCTCTTCTGTGTTAGATCGGTCGGCCCCGCTGGCGCATGTTGGACCTGCGCATCCGTATCGGGGGGGCATTGCGCACTTCACGGAACTCACAGCCCGCGCTATGCGCAACGCTGGGCATCCGCCTGTGCTTTGCACATTCCAGCGGCAGTACCCGGCGTGGCTCTTCCCCGGACGCACACAGACGGTGGAGCCTGGCACCCCGCCGCCCGCCGACCTCCCGCGACCCGACCGGCGCATTGACACACTCAACCCGCTCACCTGGCACCGCACGGCACGGTGGATGCAGCAGCAGGCCGCTGGGGCTGTCGTGCAGTACTGGATGCCTTTTATGGCACCGCCCTTCGCGTACATCGCCTGGCAGATGCGTCGGGCCGGTCGCCCCGTTGTCGGGATCATCCACAACGCACGGCCCCACGAACGGCACTGGGGGGATACGCAGCTAAGTCGCCTCTTCCTGCATCAGCTAAGCGGCGCCGTAGCGCTCTCAAAGTCGGTAGCCGCCGATGTCCGCGTGCTGGCCCCTGCGCTTCCCACCGAACAGATCGACCACCCCGTGTACACCCGCTTCGGGGACTCTCCCGATCGGGCTGCCGCTCGGAACCGCCTGGATCTGCCCGCCGAAGGACCGCTCGTGCTCTTCTTCGGGTTCGTGCGCCGCTACAAAGGACTCGATGTGCTGCTCGACGCCTGGCCCACGGTGCAACAGGTGCTGCCCGATGCGTTTCTGTGCATTGCAGGCGAGGCGTACGACGACCCGACGCCGTACCGCACCCAGATTGAGGCGCTACCCGCTCCCAACCGCGTGCGGTGGGACGACCACTACATCCCCGAGGACCAGGTCGCTGATTACTTTGCCGCCGCCGATTTGGTTGTGCAGCCGTACCGCCACGCCACACAGAGCGGGGTGGTGCAGATTGCAGCCCACGCGAACCGGCCTGTCATCGTGACGGCTGTCGGCGGACTCCCCGAAATGGTCGAGACCGGACGCAGCGGGTTCGTGGTGCCCCCTGAAAATCCGGGGGCTCTGGCAGAGGCCATCATCCATGCGTGCCAGCCCAAACAGCGCGAACAGCTTTCCGGGCCGCGCGCTTCCGGCGGGTCGGCAGATGCACTGGCACAGGCGGTGGAACGGCTTTTGCTGCGATGAATCTGCGCATCCCACTACCCGTATCGGAGGCATACTTCCGCCCGCATAACCCATTGTTTCTCCTACAACTTGACAGCTATGAGCAGTACCCGCATTTCGCATGACTCTGTGCACGGCCTCCGTGTAGGGCGCTGGCCCATAGGCCCGTCTACGCGCAGCATCTGCTACCGTGCGGGACGTACGCTTATCGACACCGGGCCGCCGAACCAGTGGAAACACGTCCGCCGCTTCGTGGAAGCAGAGCACGAGACGCATGGCATTGAGCGCGTAGTGTGCACGCATCACCACGAGGACCACGCGGGCAACGCCGCACGCATTCAGGACCTGTTGGATGTGCCGGTGTATGCGCCCGAAGAGAGCCTGGAGCGGCTCCGCGAGGGATTTGCCATGGAGTGGTATCGCCGCGTGGTGTGGGGCACGCCGCCCGAAATCGAAGCCGAGCCGCTCCCCGAGACGCTTCCGCTCGGCCCCGGCGCCACGCTACACGCCCATGCTGCCCCCGGCCACGCCGACGACATGGTGTGCCTGCATGTGCCCGAGCACCGCTGGCTCTTCACCGCCGACCTGTTTCTGGCGCCGCGCATCGAGTACCTCCGTTTTGATGAGGATGTGCATGCGCTGGCCGAATCGCTGCACGCCATGGCCCAACTCCCGGCGGATGTGCTGTTCTGCGGACATCAAGGCGTGGTCGAGGCGGGGGCCGCGGCGCTTCAGCAAAAAGCGCGCTATCTCGAAGCGCTCTGCGGACAGGTGCAGCGCCGGTACTACCGCGAGCAACAGCCGCTTCCCGCCATCCAAGACGACCTGCTGGGTCGCGAGGGTACGCTGCGCTGGCTCACCGGCGGCGACTTCTCCAAAAAGAACCTGATTGCGGCTTGCATCCGCCGCCCCGACGACTCGGACGACCTCCCCGACATGATCAGCGCCCCCACGCCGATGCAGTAGCCGTGCTGCAACGCAATGCCTGTGATCTTAAGTAGGGCAACGAAAAAACACTGTGACGTCGAAACGATGTAGAAGGACGCTCCTTCCACGCCATGTCCCATGATCACGTCTTGACTTCCCGCATCGGTGGATACCGCCCCTCGCAGAGCAACATCTCCCAGCATCTGGGCATCCTCCGGGACAAGGGCATCCTTGCCACGCGCAAGGATGCCAACCGCGTCTATTACCGAGTCGGCGATGCCC
>NZ_JAWOAR010000134.1:0-2697 GCF_046498435.1 Longimonas sp.
GGTCATGTCACAGGTCTTATGGCCTATAGATCCCCCAAGCATGACACTGACGTTGAGGACCGCGCCGGGTACCTCGAACTGCTACGCACCAACGCCGACTACCGGCGGCTGTGGCTGGGCAGTAGCCTGTCGCTCCTGGGCGACTGGTTCAATCTGATTGCGCTCTACACCCTTGTCTCTACGCTCACGGGCTCGCCGCTCGCCATTGGCGTCATCTTCCTGGCGAAGATGCTGCCGTGGGCCCTGGCTGCGCCGGTGGCCGGACTCATCGTAGACCGCTACAATCGCCGCCGGCTCATGATCGGGGCCGATCTCATCCGGTCGGTTATTGTGCTCGGCTTTCTGTTGATTCAGGAGGCTGCGCATGTGCCGCTCATCTACGTGCTCATTGCGGCACAGGTCGTTGTGGGATCGGTCTACGTGCCGGCAAAAAGCGCCTCCATCCCCAACATCACCGCGCCGCGTGAGCTGCTCACGGCAAATGCGCTCTCTTCCGCGACCTGGTCCACTATGTTGGCGGTGGGCGCTGCCCTGGGGGGATTCGTAGTGGAGTTCGCGAGCATTGAGGCGGTGTTCATCCTTGACTGCCTGACCTACCTGTGGTCGGCCTGGTTTGTGTACCGCACGGTGATTCCCCAGCACACCGAAGATGCTAACGATCCGCTCCTGCGGACGGCGGCACGGAAGATCTGGGACGGTTGGGCTCACTTGCGATCGCACCCTCGGGTGGCCCGCATCGCTACGGCGAAAGGGACCTGGGCGCTGGCCGGGGGCGGACTCGTCTACATGCTTACGCTTATCGGCGAGCAGGTGTCGCCGGGGGCTATTGCGGCGGGCATCGGCGTGCTGTTTATGGCGCGGGGCATTGGCACCGGCATCGGGCCGATCATTGCGCGGGGCCTCTTCACGGACCGATCCAACTGGCCAATGGTGCTGGGCAGCGCCATTGCCGTAAGCGGCAGCGCCTACTTTGCGGTCGGCGTGGTGCCGTGGGCACCCGAGGGCCTCGCGATGTTTACGGTGATTGCGCTCGTGGTAATGGCCCATGCCTCCAGCGGCGGCAATTGGGTGCTGGCCACGGTACTGCTGCAGAAACGCACCGACGACGCCTACCGCGGGCGTGTCTTTGCCACCGAGTGGCTCCTGGTGATGCTGGCCGAAAGCCTCTCCATTGGCGCGGCAAGCGTAATCCTGGAGCTGGGCTGGCTCGACCTGGCGGGCACGGTGCGGGTCTTTGCTGCCGCACAAATAGCCTTCGGACTCCTCTGGCTGCTCGTTGTTGTCCCAAAAGAGCGGCAATCCGACGCTGAAGAGCAGCAGGCAGATAGGATGGCAACGGCCCACGAAGACACGTAGAATCGTTGCGGTTGCGTGCGCGCTGTGGTACGTTGGGTATTGTTTAGGGGATGCGTCTGGCATATCGTGCAACGGATGGATTGTCGCATCCCCCTACACCCACTTTTCGATAGCGAGGCTGGGGGTGCCCCCGCGCAGGAATGCGTTTGGGGCTGAGAGACACACCCTTCGAACCTGATCCGGGTCGTACCGGCGCAGGAAAGCTTCCCGCTGTTCCCCGTGCAAGTCTGCCGCAGGGGCACCGCTGGCTTCGCATTTCTTCCAGCAATACCCCGGATGCTTATGTCTGCCCTCCCTCTTTCTGACCAGGTCGTGCTCATTACCGGTGCCAGTCGCGGACTCGGTGCGGCCCTGGCCCGTGCCTTTGCACGCGAAGGCGCTCGCGTGGTCGTGAACTACTACCAGAGCAAAGACGCCGCCTACGAGGTGGCTGCCTCGATTGGCGAACGCGCGCTTCCGTACCAGGCCGACGTGCGCGATGGTGAGGCCGTGCACGCTATGGTTGATGCCGCCGCCGATCACTTTGGCGCACCCGTAACCACCGTCATCAGTAATGCGCTAATCGACTTTCAGTTTGATGCAGAAGCCCGCGCCACCGCCGGCACCGTATCGTGGAGCAACTACCAGACGCAGCTCGAAGGCAGTGTGCAAGCTGCACTGCACTTGGTGCAAGCATGCCGTCCGGCCATGAAAGACGCTGGATTCGGGCGCTTCGTGGCAATTGGCTCTAACCTTGTGCAGAACCCGGTCGTGCCATACCACGACTACACCACCAGCAAAGCCGCGCTGCTCGGCTTTGTGCGCAACATGGCGCAGGAGCTCGGGCCCGACGGCATCACCGTAAACATGGTGTCGGGCGGACTGCTCGACCGCACGGATGCCAGCGCCGCTACCTCCGATGCGGTGTTCGATCTGATTCGCGCCTCCACGCCGATGCGCTCGGTGACCACGCCTGAAGAGATGGCCGATGCCGTGCTCTTTTTCGCCTCGCCGTGGGCCCGTGCCATCACTGGGCAAAACCTGATTGTGGACGGCGGCCTCGTGATGCAGTAACTACGGCCTACGAGATATGCGGGAGTGATGCCCATTTGCCTATTTCGTCATGCTGAACGAAGCGAAGCATCTCAGAATGCGTTGTGCTATACATCTGATCGCTGTTGAACATACAGAAATGCTTGTTTATGCCCTCACACCGTCATCCCAGACGGAGCGGAGCGACGATCTGGGATGACGGTGTGAGGGCATAAACAAGCATTTCTGTATGTTCAACAGCGATCAGATGTATAGCACAACGCATACGAAGAGTAAGCGCGTTTTCGACGAGAAGCCCGGAGCGTGAGA
>NZ_JAWOAR010000205.1:0-4829 GCF_046498435.1 Longimonas sp.
GGGGCGCACGATTTGCGTTCCTGTCTACTTATTTCCCACTCTCATGACAATGCACCAAAGGCATGACCTTATGGCCCCTCCGCGTTACCACCCCTGCTGGGACGCTCCAGCGTCCCCAAACCGGGAAGTTTCCCTCTCGCACACCTCGATACTTCCAACCTTTCAACCTGCAACCCTTCCTTCCCCGCTACCGCAGATTGCTGGGGCGCGTGCCGATCTCCAGGAACCGCACAAGCGCGACCGGATCGGCATTGAACACAAAACCGCGCGTGTCCAGGTTCACGGTGTAGCCCTCTTGCTCGGCGGCGGCGCGCATGGAGAAGGGCAGCGTGCTTGACATCTGGTAGAGCGTCTCCGCGTATTCGTCGGTGCGGGGCAGCTCGCCGGGGGCCGAGGGCAGTTCCACCGACGGGGCCTCTGAAGACGACAGGTGCACGTTAAAGAGCAGCACCTCGCCGTCGTCGGTGGCGAAGCTGCGGAGCTGTTGGGCGTAGCGAAGCGGCTCGCCATCGGTGGCCTCGCCGTCGGTTACGTTCAGCACGACGGGGGGAAAGCTGTGCGGGTGCTGGTCGATCCATGTGCGCACCGACTGCGCAGCCAGGTCGAGCGCCTGGCACATGGGCGTGCCGTTTTTGGCGTGCGGATCGAACCACACGGGCACTTTTACGCGCTTCTCTTCGGTGCGCCCGTCGCCGGTATCCACCTCACGCAGGCGTTCGTCCATGCGCTTCGGACGCTCGGCCAGGTGGCTGATGGGGATCAGTCCGGTGCTGTTCTGCACCGACTCGCCCGGCTCGATGAGCGGCTGCACGCGTTCGCCATAGCCAATCACGCCGATGTGAAAGTAGTCGCGCACGCCATCTTCCTTCGCGCAGCGCAAGACCAGGTTCTGCATCAGCCGGTTCACCGTATCCGACAGAACGCGGGCCTTGCTGGGGGCCGCATCGCCCTTCTGTTCGGCGCCGCCAAAGCGGTCTTGCATGGAGGCCGACTGGTCCAGCAGAAAGAGAAAAGCGGTGGGCTGTTCGCGGCTGATTTCCGCAGAGTAGGCCATACAGTAGGCTGAGATAGATCACAAAACAGAACACGAATGGAGCATCCCCCAGGACGCTGTGTCAGGGGGCATGCACAGAAGGAGACGACCGCCGGAAATGCACGCAGAAGGCGTGGCTACAGGTCGTCGCGGAGGTCGCGGGCCTGCTCTTTCAGATCGGCGTCGTTGTAGTAGACCTTGGGCATATCGAGCAGAATGTCGATCTGCTCGCGAGCATCGTCGGGGCGGTCCATGGCCACATAGGTGCGCGCCAGTTCATAGCGATGCAAGATGCGATCTTCGATTTCGATGGCCGCCTGGAAGTCCTCAACTGCTTTTTCGTAGGAGGCGTCAGGCAGCCCGCCGTAGACGGTGCGCACGATGGCACGCGACATGAAGCCGAGGCTTTCGACTTCGCGGTTCCACTGTCCGCGAGCATTGTAGGCGCCATCAATGTCGTCTTCGAGTTCAATCGCGCGGTCGGCATGGTGCTTCACCGCACGCGAGCGTTCGATGCGCTCGCGCGTGCCAGCCGACAGTGCCAGACGCCCTTCCGCCATAGAGCGGGCAAAGTGTGCGTATCCATTTGAGGAATCCGCTTCGAGGGCGGCGTTTGCTGTTTCGAGTCCACGTTCAAAGAACGCGGTGTTGTTGTCACGCTGTTCGCCCATGTTCACCTCAGTGGCTGACGTGCGCCAGAGCACTTCAACGTGATCGGGGTGGTCCTCCCGAAGGTCGCGCAGCCGTCCGTACGCCGACCCAAACTCGCCCGCTTTGCGCATCTCGTCGATCTCTGTGAGCGCTTCAGCCAGAGCTTCATCCTCAATATGATCGACCGACTGTGCCCCCGCCGATCCAAATCCCATACATACAGCGAGAAGCAGCGCAGCAACGGCAGAACGGATCATAATAGCGTCGAGGAAAGCAGAAGAGGACTATTCACGAGGGTGCTACTCCGACCCAGTGCGGCACGGTGCGTTCCGATATCGCCCCATCAGATGAGGGTTCATTCGCTTCATGGGTGCTATGTGTCGGCTCGTCATTTGCTGATGCCTCTTTCATTTCCATGCGCAAGCGGCGCAGCGTGTAGTTCCACGTGCCTGCACTCTCCTCCAGATACAACGCGACCAACCCGCCGTTGGACAGCGTCAGCTCCAGATTGATGTCTTGCTTTCCGCCCCACCAGCGCACCGATGCAATGGCAGACAGCGGCACGCGGCGCACCACGCGTCCGGTCCATGTCCATCCCGACAGTTCAATGTGTGTTGGATAGAGTCGCGCGCGACTTCGCCAAAGCGACATACCAAGAATTGAGCAGGAGCTGCACAGCAACGGAGTATCAGCAGCCATTTGTAACAAAGGTAAATGCAGAAAATCGATAGAAGCCCGTGCCGTAGCGGCTGGAGCCTCTGGCATAAGCCACAAGTTTCGTTCCATACGTCAAAGCGGGCAGCAGTACGCACTGTCCACCCAGCACTTCAGTAAAGGGCTGGTGGCATTTACATGGTGACCCTACTATAGTGTCAACGGTCAATGTGTGGGTTACAACATGCCCCGTTTACATACTGTCATCTTGAGCGGAGCGGCTCCGCCAAGGAGACGCGGAGTCCCGACACGAGCGAAGCGACTGATGAACGCAGTGAATAAAGACCTCCCCCAAGGTTGGCAGGGGCCTCCTGTCCATCTGGCGTTACCAGGCCGCGAGGAGATGGTTCGACTGCGCTCACCATGACACGCTTCGTTGGGGGATGATGCCAGGGCAACCATCAAAATGAAGGTTGACAGAGCACTACTGCTGTGTCAACCCTGAAAGGTTGGGTTCAGATGCGTATTTTCCCCTCCATCCTTCCTGTCCTCCCCGGGGAGGAAGGAACTGTGAGAGGCCACTTCCCAAGTCCCCCTCGGAGGAGGGGGATTTAGGGGGAGGGATTCCATACTATCACACAACCCGAAAAATTATCCTTGACAGAGCACTACGATGCATACCGCTTCCAATGTGCGGGTTGCTATACCCAATCGCAAACCATGCGGGTCATTTTTTCGGGAGATACAGAGAGCTTTACGATCCCGTCAGAGTCTATCTGGACCTACGAACGCATCTTCCGGGCCCACTGGGCCGCAATCTCGGAGGCCGAGGCGTCGGGCCGCTGGTCGGGCGGATCGATGTGGGTGGACGTGTCCTCGCCCCACCGTTCCCACGCCTCGTGGGTTACAATCGTCTCCAGGTGCTCCAGGCGCGTAGTCATGCGGTCCTGCTCCTCACGAAGCACAGCGATGTCCGTCTGAAGCGCATCCTGCTGCCGGTCGACCTCCTCTTCGAGTGTCGCCACGTGGGCCCGTAGCGCCGCATCCGAGGTCGCCTCGGCCCGCGTCTTCGTCCATGTCCGCAGCATATCCCGCACGATGTACACGACCACTCCGAATGCAAGTAACGTGTACATATTCATACGTTTAGCGTCAACAAATTCATTGGACTCGGGCGCAGGTGCTACGACAAGAGCGTGGGCGCTGTCGGATACTGCTCGGCGATGCGCTGCGCCACCTCAACAAGCTGATTACGCAGTGCAGTTGGCGCCTCCACGTACACCTTGGCGCCCCAGCTCAACAGCCACGGCACCAGATCGCGCTCGTGCGCTACGCGCAGCGTCATCCGCAGGCCCTGCAGCGTCGCCTCCCGCTCTACAACCGTGGCTACCGCAGGCACGGCCACCGCCTCTGCCACCTCTGTAGCAAACCGCACGCGGACGGTCCGTTCAGGAGATGCCGCCGGGCGCGCGGTAGACCGATAGCCCGGCGGACGCTCGAACGTGTCGTCGGTTGTATGCAGGTCGGTGATCGTGGACAGTGCGATGTGCTGCACCCGCTCCGTCCGATGCACGTAGCCGACCACCTGCCACACCGTTCCAGCACGTACCAGCGCATAGGGATTCAGGAGGACGGGCTTCGCCTTTTTGTCGGTATCTTCCGCGTGCTCCACACGCACCGTCTGCTCCGCCCCAATCGCTTTCTGAAGACGATGCGCCACCGTATCGCGCGGCGGAGTGGACTGAGCCGGGCCGCGCACATGCGTTTCTGTGAGCGATGCCGCCCGTCGCTGCATGGCCTCGGGGAGCGAAGCGCGGAGGTCGCCCTGCACGCCATGGGCCGCCGCCTGCCACCGACCGCTAAGCTGCGCAGCGCCCCACGCAGCCCCCACCGTCAGCGCCACGCGTTCGTCATCGGTCAGGGTGCGCACCGGGCGCATCCGCTCTGCATCCAGCCGATAGCCATATCCGGGGACTGCTTCGACCGGCGCATCAGCATCCATGAGCCGCTGCATCTCGCGGTATACCGTGCGCGGACTGATGCCGAGTTGGGCGGCCATGTCTTCAGCGCGCACCCACCGATCGGCGCTCAGCAGTGCAAGGATGGCGGGCCAGCGGTCGGTCGATTCCACAAGAGCAGGAGGTATTTCGAAACAGACGGCGGACGGTGCCAACGCGGTGCGGCAGCGATGCTTCCCGCTTCCCAATAGACCGGTTCAGGCTACGCGCTGGCGGCGGTGGGCAGGCCCATATCGCTCAGAATGGCCTCCATACCGGCGGCAAATTTCTTGGACCCGCCGTGCGAGGGATGCCGCACGTAGGTAGGATCGGCCTCCAGCTCGTTGAACGCGCGTTCGGCTTTGCGCCCAATTGCCACGATGCGCTCGGGTTGCATCGTGCTCCTGAGGCCCGTGTTATTAACTGGATTGATACACAATCACTAGAAACGCTCTATTTATCAGCAATCACTGTGGCAGAACTGCGTTTTGGAG
>NZ_JAWOAR010000229.1:0-3993 GCF_046498435.1 Longimonas sp.
TTCCGCAAGCCCAGGCTGCTGATCCTCGACGAGGCGACCAGTGCGCTCGACACCGAGTCCGAGCGCTACATCCAAAACAGCATCGACGCCCTCAGGGGCCAGGTCACCGTGGTGATCATCGCCCACCGCCTCTCCACCATCCGCAATGTCGACCAGGTCTATCTGTTCGACCGGGGTCGGCTGGTGGAGCAGGGCCCCTACGAGAGCCTGCGCGACGCGGAAGAGTCGCGCTTCGGCAAGCTGGTGGCGATGCAGTCTCTCTAGCGCATTTCTCGGATACTCCATCCGGAGCTGTCGTATTAGAAGGCCAATCGATCCTGCGGACCTGTTAGGCCGGAGATAATCCAGCCCAAATCGGACAGCGCGGTCAGGGGTCACCACAGCCTAAAGACGACCGCTTTAAAGTCTGCAAAAAATGTCTTGGCTAGACACGATGCCCACAGTAATGGGATTGTGTCGAGAAAGTGTCTGGATATCTACCGGCAAGTAATCGGTTAAATGTTCAATAAAGTTCTTTTGTGTCAAGCGTAGTGAACTAGGACCCTGAGATCGCATGCTATCGATCATTCATATCAGTCACCCGGGTGGCCATCGGGCTTCCTACCGCGACTTGCTGGCTTTGGAGTTGGGCTACCAGGTAGAGACCGGTCCCGCGAAACGGTTTCTCGGTGTGCTCTTTCGCTCGCCCAGGGTCCTGTTTGCCACGCTCGATGGCGATATCGATCGCTTCCTGCTCATTGCCGCCGCCCGCAGCCTGCTGTTCAGGCGAACCTGCGGACTCTTCATCGGCCCGCTTAGTTACCTAGAAAAGCCTGCAGATTTCAGGCAGCGGATACGAGGCTGGGGTTTGCGAACCGTGAGAGTAATGCCTTTCATATCGTTGTATTCCATTATTCCCCATCCTGTGCGGCCGGAACTCGCACGAGTAACCAACGGCTGGATCCATGACCCGCAGCTTTGGGACCTGGCGTCCCTCGATATTACAGAGCTGCCGAAAAGTGAGCTTTCCACACGGGTGGCTTCGGAGACGAGGCATCGCACCGTGCTTCTTTACCTTGGAAAAGGATCGAAGCAAAAAGGTTTGCCGGAATTGACGAGGCTGACTGCGGGTCTCGAGGGAAAGTTCTTGGTTGTGGTGGCCGGCCGGGTTTTGAACGAATGCAAAGCGGATGCGGAGCAGTTAATCGAGCGAGGGATGATTGTCGAGGACCGGTTCATTTTCATGTGTGCGCGGATGACCTCGCCCGAGCGCGGATCCACCACATCGCCCCCGGCATTGGCTGAGCGCACGGGCGTGGCTACATGGCGAATGACGTTGTAGCGCGCATCCAGCAGGCTAAACTCCGGATCTTCCTCTTCGGTGGGGGCCACTTTTACATCGAGTGCGTTCTTGAATCCGGCTTTTTCGAAGGCATCTTCCCACTCCATGATGCCCTCTTTGTAGTACGGAATCCATTCTTCGGGCGTGGCGGGGTCGATGTACCACACAATGGGCTCTTTGGGCTCCACAAGCTCGCCCTGCTCAAACGCCTCCATATCGCTGGGCTCCAGGCGGAAGCGCCGTAGATACTGGTACGGACGCACGCCCTGAAAATCGCGCGAGTAGTCGGTTTGGGTGACGGTGATGTACGTGACGCGCTCATCGGCCAGGCGCGGCATCATTGGCTCCTCGGGCAGCAGGATCATCGAGTGGTTGATCTCGAAAGACACCGTGCCACCGCGTTCGTTAGACGGGGGATTCGTGGCATCGTACGTGCGCACAGATCGGATCTCGATGTTTTCAGGGAAGCTGCGCGTCCATTCGAGCCAGCTGCGATCGCGGTCGTAGGCTCGCACGCCCAGGTCGGACCGGCGCTGTTCGGGCAGCGAAAACGACGGATGATCGCCCATGTACAGATCGGTCACGTCGATGACCGCCGCGCCATTGCGGGTAAACTCGACCGGAAAGCGGGCAATGACCGGCGCAAAGTTCGAGTTCTGCACAGCCAGATGCACGTTGTCATCTTCGTCGGCAGTGGTGCTGTGCGACTGCGTGCGTAGGTAGATGTGGTCGCCCCGCGTCTCCCACTGCACGACCATGTTCTGGTTGAGGCGTCCGCCCCCCTGAGCAAGTCCGTCTTGCGCCTGTGCGTAGCGGCTCATCACGGCCATGTCGCGCCCCAGCATAGCCTCGGGAATCTCGAACAGGATGCGGTCATCGAGTTCGTAGACGGTGAAGAGTCCCTCCTCAGCCTCGGCCCCGCGCAGGTCGGCTTCGGTGAGGTCTTGCGCATGTAGTGATAGCCCGGAAAGCCCGAACGTAATCAGCAGGCAAGCTGTAGCATATCGTATCCAATAGGGCATAATGCAGGAGGCCGTGCGGCGTGGATTGAAAAAGCAGCGTCTCCTCAACTACGTTGTTGCTCCCTCCAAACGCAATTCATCGATGCACGGGGGCTGCAATTCATAGCATCGGGAGCCTGCGTGATCGCTTGTAACGCGTATGGGGCGCTGCGCTACAGTAACAAAACAGTGAGGTATGCATTTGATGAACATGCACGCACCCTATCATCTTCGAAGCAAACCTATCGTGAAGCGGCTCTTTGCATTTCTCTGTTGCCTGTGCCTGAGCGGAAGTCTGGTTTCGACGGCGGATGCACAACGCATCGCCAAGTACGGTGCTGATTTTCTGGCAGGCGGCGTGGATGCCCGCGCGCTGGGTATGGGCGGCGCGTACGTGGCGCATGCTGATGAAGTGAGCGCCGGGTACTGGAATCCGGCAGGCCTAAGTCACCTTACCCATCCCGAGTTGTCATACATGCATGTGGAACGCTTTGCTGGGGCCGTGTCGTTCGACTACGGGGCCGGGGCGCTGCCCATCAGCGACCGCTCGGCGCTGGGCGTGTCGGTCTTTCGCAGCGGCGTAAACGACATCGTGAACACGCTGAATGCGTGGGACCCGGTTCGCAACCAGCCCCGCCCCAACTACGAAAGCCTCATCACCACATTTTCGGCAGCCGACTGGGCGCTGTTCGTCAGCTACAGCCGCACGCTGAATGAGGACTGGTCGGTGGGCGTCAACTTTAAGGGCATCCGCCGCACCATTGGCGATTTTGCGGATGCGTGGGGCTACAGCATGGATGTGGGCGCGCAGTGGCGCTCGGAGCGCTATCGGCTGGGCGTAACGGTGCAAGACCTGTCTACGATGCTGCAAAGCTGGACCATCAACGAATCGGCGTTCTCGATCGACGACACCAATCCGGAAACGGGCGATCCGTTTACTTTTGGCGAGGTGTTCGATCAGGACCTGCCCACCGGGGGCACCGCACTGGTCCTACCGGTGGTGCGGCTCGGCTCGGGCGCGGTGTGGCCCGTAGGGCGGCATTCGGTGACGCTGGGGCTGGACACAGACATTGCGTTCGATGGGCAGCAGGCGTTCGTGCCCAATGTGGGCGACGTGTCGTTTCATCCGCGTGTGGGCGGAGCGTTCTCGTATGCAGGCGTGGCCGAACTGCGGGCGGGCATCAGCCGCATCCAAACCGGCGACGACATCGGCCTCGACATCACGCCCTCGCTTGGGGCTGGACTGACGCTCAATCAGGTGGCGGTGGATGTGAGCTTTGGCGATTTTGCCGGACTCACCGCGCAAGATCTGGGCTACTCGTATCGCATCTCGGCCCGCGTCCGGTTTGAGCCACCCGGAGAGTGAAGGGCGTTGGAGGGGTGGAAGGGTGGAGGGGTGGAAGGTTGGAAGGTTGGAAGGTTGGAAGGTTGGAGAGGTGGCAGAAACACTGGGAACGTCCGCGCCCGGCAGCGCTGATCCGGGATCCAGGACGCGACAGTTTGAACGCATCGGTCCTCTGCTGCACTTCCACCACAATGTAGGGGATGTGTCCAGCCTTGCATGTCGGACCGCATCCTGTCGCATCCTTGTGGATAAATATAGATGTAAGAAGCCTCATTCATAGGGCTCAAACTGTGCTGCTAAAACAGGCAGGGAGCCGTATCTTCCCC
>NZ_JAWOAR010000056.1:0-3127 GCF_046498435.1 Longimonas sp.
TTTGCAACCGCTGTTGCTGCGGTGCTTCTTGGCATTAGCGGACTGCTGCTGGCCGGATGCGGTTCATCCGATACTGGCACCGACGGCGCAGAAAGCGATATCAGCCTGGTCTACGTAAACTGGGTAGAAGGCATCGCCATGGCCCACGTCATGCACGAGGTGCTCCAAGATAGCCTCGACATGAACGTAGAGCAGATGAGCGAGGTCACCGGCGGCGGTACGGCCTTCACGTCGGTTGCCTCGGGCGGAGCCGATGTGTTTGTCGAAGCCTGGCTTCCTACCACACACAGCACCTCGTGGGAAGAGCATGAAGGCGACCTGCAAAAAATTGGGCAGTGGTACGACCGCACCACCGTGGGGCTTGCCGTACCCGCCTACAGCGACATTGAAAGCGTGGAGGACCTGCCCGACCACCGCGAAGCGCTAGACGGGCGCATCCACGGCATCGAGTCGGGGGCTACGGTCAACCAGCAGACGCGCGACGTCCTGGCGGAAAACGAGATCGAAGGCTTCGAGGTGCTCGCTTCCAGCGGACCCGCCACCTGGTCTGAGCTGCAAAGCTCCATCCAAAACGAAGAGCCCATTGTCGTCACCGGCTGGCAGCCGCACTGGAAGTGGGGCCGCTACGACCTGCGTTATATCGAGGGCGCCCAAACCGGCGAGTCTGACGTATTCGGCGAGCCGGAAGACATCTTCGCTGTAGCGCGCACCGACTTCGAGGAAGAGTTTCCCGAACGCGTAGTCCAGTTCTTCGACAATGTGAAGGTCAACAACGAAGAGTTGAACGCGCTCATGCAGCCGTTCCGTCCCGACGCGGATACTGACGATCCGTACGAGGCGGCCCAAGAGTGGATTGAAAACCACCCCGAAACGGTCTCCAGCTGGATTCCCGACGATACGGATGCATCGGCTACTGCATCCGCCGAATAGCTGACCTTCTGAACGGCCTCTGTTGCATACTTGCTTACCTGCAAGATTCAGCGCAGAGGCCGTTCCTTTGCCTGAACATCCCACTTGCACCGCAGCGTTGCGGTGCACACCACGTAGTATTCTGTTCCCCAACCTTTCCCTCTTTATGACTCGATACGTTACCCTCCTGAGTGCACTCTGCCTCAGCCTCCTGATGGCTCCGCTGGCCACTGCACAGTCCACCGACGACGGTGCCGCCCCAGCAGCTGAAGATGCCACTGCTGAAGCCTCAACATCCGTTACGCAAGACGACGATGAACCGAGCCTCGACGTCAACATCACCGGCTCGCTGCGCTTTAACGCGCTCTTTCGTTCGTATGGCGGTGAAACCGCCGATAAGGTTCTTGGCGACGGCGGGTTTACCTTCGATACCTTCCGCATCGGCGCAGACGGCTCGTACGGTGGCCTGATTTTCGATAGCGAACTGGCTGTCTACCCAGAATCCTTCGGGGGGGTCTTCCTGCAGAAGGGATGGGTTGGCTATCAGTTTAACGAAAGCCGCCAGTTCCAGGTGGGTGTCAGTCAGGTGCCATTCGGCATCCAGCCGTACGCCTCCAGCAGCTGGTTCTTTAACTCGACCTACTATGTCGGCCTTGAAGATGATTACGACGCTGGCGTGAAGGCCATGTTTACCCCTGGCAACTGGGACATCCAGGGCGCCTACTACATGAACGCCGAGCAGACGGACTTCTTCGCCGGTAGCAACTTCGGACGCTACTCTTACGATGTGGTGCCCGTGACTTCCTTTCCTGCCTTTGGAGACGATGGAGATGCCAACGATGTCGAGGGGGTTGGAGGCTACACGGTTGTGCCAGGCGGCAACGAGAACCGGAGCCCGATCTCTGAAGCTCACCAGTTCAACGTGAAGGCAGCCTACACCTTCGACCACGGCGACCTCGGGTCCACGAAGATCGGTGCATCTGGGCAACGAGGCCAGCTCCTGAACGAAGCGACCGGAGCCACGGACTGGCATGCCGCTTATGCACTTCACTTGCAGGGACGCTACGACGGCTTTGAGGCTAAGCTGCAATTTGCCCAGCAGGAACTTAACCCACCACTGGCGGACGGTGAACGCCAGGCATTTGCAGAGCAGTCGGATGTCGACTACGCCGCAGATGACTTTGTAGTGATGGGCGCGTATAACTTCCCACAGCGCGTGGCCGCAGAGCACACCGTCTACTCGTCGAGCCTGTCGTATCGTTTCCCGGTGGACGTAGGCCCTATCTCGCAGATTAAGCCGTACTACGACTTCAGCCTGGCGACAAACAAGAACGTCGACTCGTGGAACGACAACGCGACCCACGACATCGGCTTTCTGACCACCGCTGGTCCGCTGTTTGTGTACACGGACCTCAACATCAGCAAGGGGCATCCCTTCAACCACCCAGGTGCCAACTTCGCCAGCGTGATGGCCGAAAACAATGACAACGAATGGCGCACCGCCTTTAACGTAAACATTGGGCTCTACTTCTAACGCCCCATGCGCCACACACACAGATGCAGCGCTGCCGTGCCACGTGCAAGGCAGCGCTGTATTTTTTTATGGAGGGATGCGCAGCGTGGATCTTCGCATGCGCACATCGCTTCATCTTCCCAGCTTCTTTTTACTCCAACACCCAATCTTATGTCTGATACGCCTTCGCTCTCGTCCAAGCAACGTGCCTACTTACGCGGGGCCTCGCACGATCTTGACCCGGTGGTTCGCATTGGCGACAGCGGACTCACCAACGCCGTTGTCACTGCGGTCAAGGAAGCCTTCAACACCCGCGAGCTGCTCAAGGTAAAAACGCTCGGCGCCTCGCCCAACGAAGTCCACGCACTAAGCGATGACCTGCTGGCCCGCCTCGACACCGACGAGTCGCCCGTCCACGTGGTCCAGGTCATCGGAAGCATCATGATTCTGTACCGCCCGTTCCCCGAAAAACCTGAGCTGGAGCTGCCGTAGTACTCTGTCACAGGTCATTCTGTAGGTTAAACCAAGATAGATACGTGTGCCGTGCCGTCCCGAAAAGTTCCTGCTAAACGCCAAGGAGACGCGGAGTCCTGACACGAGCGAAGCGACTGATGAACGCGGTGAATAAAGATCTCCACCACGGTGGGCAGGGCCGTTCAATCGCCTATAGCCCCGCTGAGCGTCGAGGAGATGGTTCGGCGTGCT